>JAFPAT010000066.1 GCA_017425655.1 Rikenellaceae bacterium
AAGCAGGTGGTTTGGCAATCATCGGTACCGAACGCCACGAGTCGCGCCGTGTCGATCGTCAGTTGCGTGGTCGTGCGGGTCGTCAGGGTGATCCGGGTTCGTCGCAGTTCTTTGTCTCGTTGGAGGATGATCTGATGCGTCTGTTCGGCTCGGAGCGTATCGCTTCGATGATGGACCGTATGGGCGTTCAGGAGGGCGAAGTTATTCAGGCATCGATGATGTCGAAGGCTATCGAGCGAGCACAGAAGAAGGTCGAGGAGAACAGCTTCGGTATTCGTAAGCGTCTGTTGGAGTATGACGATGTTATGAACTCGCAGCGTGAGGTTATCTATACTCGTCGTCGCCACGCTCTATATGGCGAACGTATCGATATTGATCTGAATAATATTATGGTCGATTTCGCACAGTCGTTCGTTGAGAGCAATAATGGTGTCGATTTTGAGGATTTCGGTATCGAGTTGATCCGTCAGGTTGCAATCCGTCCTTCGTTCGATGAGAATACCTATCAGTCGGTTAAGCCGCAGGAGCTTGTTGAACTGATTGTTAAGGATTTGCAGGAGGCATATTCGCGTCGTACGAAGGCTATTGCCGATATCGTTGCTCCCGTTATGGAGCGTGTTTATGAGGATCGCAAGGATATGATGGATTCGCAGATTCTCGTTCCGCTGACTGATGGCACATTGGGTTACCACGTTTCGGTCAATGTTCAGCGTTGCAAGGATACAAATTGTGCCGAGATCTTCCGAATGTTTACCAAGATGGTAATGTTCACCACTATCGACGATAATTGGCGTGAGCACCTGCGCGAGATGGACGATCTGCGTCAGAGCGTGCAGAATGCGACCTACGAGCAGAAGGATCCTCTGATGATCTACAAGTTCGAGTCGTTTGAGCTGTTCAGTAAGATGTTGGGTAAGATCAATCGTGAGGTTCTGTCGATTCTGAACAAGGCGTTTGTCCCTGTTCGCGAGAATAATGCAGCTCCGCAGCAGCGTCAGCAACGCCCGAAGGTTGATGTCAATAAGTTGCAGGCATCGCGTATGCAGGCAGCGGCACAGGCAGGTGCAGGTGATAAGAGTAAGCCCGCTCCCGTGCAGGTTGAAAAGAAGGTGGGCCGTAACGAGCCTTGTCCCTGCGGTTCGGGTAAGAAGTATAAGCAGTGCCACGGCCGCTTCGAGAAGTAAGTCGCGCGCACGTAGTTGATCAATCGAGTGGGGATTTGCTCTGTAAGGGTTAATCCCCACTTTTTTTGTGCGGTTAGGTGTAGATTTTCTCGGTACACTTGCGCGACTTGCACTAAATTTATTAATTTTGTGCTATAACAATAGTTTGAGAAGATGAATTTCAAATTTTCATATACACCGATTGAGGGCCTGGTCGTTATCGAGCCAACGGTCTATGGCGATGATCGAGGCTACTTTATGGAGTGTTTTCGCGAGAGCGACTATGCCGAGGCAGGTATTCCGACTCGCTTTGTGCAGGAGAATGAGTCGATGTCTGCACGTGCTGTTCTGCGTGGCTTGCATTTCCAACGCACCGAGCCGCAGGCAAAGTTGGTACGTGTGGTAAGTGGTGCGTTGCTCGATGTCGCAGTTGATTTGCGCGAGGGTAGCGCTACCTATGGCAAGTGGCACGCAGAACATCTGTCGGCTAAAAACCGCCGTCAGATGTTTATTCCCGAGGGCTTTGCGCACGGCTTCCTCGCATTGGAGAATGATACGCGTTTGAATTATAAATGTAGCCGATATTATGCGCCGCAGGATGAGGACGGCATTGCGTGGAACGATCCGACGCTGGCTATCGATTGGCAGTTAGAGCGATGGGGGATCGAGTTGTCGGAACTGATCATCTCGGAAAAGGATTGCAAATGGCCTAATCTATAAATCGGCAAACGGCAATAAAAACGGAGCACTCGAAAAGTGCTCCGTTTTTTATTGACTATTCGATCAATTACTCGACGGTTGACTGATGCTCAAGGAAGTAACGCTGCGATTTAAGCAGGTTACGCGACTGCAGCACAAGAGTCTTGGTCTCGTTCAGGATGTTCAGATAGAGCATGCTCGAACGGGTGCTTGTCTCCTTGTTCTTGATGCGCTTCAACTGACGCTTGATAGCCTCGGCAATCGACTCGAACAGACGGTCGCGCTGCTCCAAAACCTGATCAATATCCTTGAAATCGTTGTTTTTCAACATCTGGTTGATGTGGCGATAGATCGACTCAACCTCATCGTTGATGTGCATCAAGTCCTCGATCTGCTCCTTGGTCATACCCTCATGGTTGTTGTCGATATGATCGAAACAGGGACGAGTGATATGTACCAATGCCTTTGTAGCCTCACTCAAGTAATCGACAACCTGTACGTAGTAGTGTGCGGTGTCGATATCACTATCGTGTAGCTTCTGCAATGTGGGCAGTACCTGATATTTACGCTCGCGCGAGAGGTAGAACAGGTCGTTCGACTCTTTTACCATTTCGCGCAGAACCTTGCGATTCTCCTTGAATACGGCAATCAACGTACGGTCGTAGATCTTGGTGATGCGCTCCATTGTGCCACAAACCTCGTCGATGCACTGAGTCAGAATGTTGTCGGCCTTAACCTCTTTAACCTCGGTAGTAGCCTTCTCGTCCTTCTTGTTGCTCTTGATGTTGCCGTGAATCAGCATATATGCACACAGCACCGAGATAGCGATCGTTGCTACGGTGCCACCATAGATCAGAGCCAAACCAACCACCAATGCGATGAGGAATGCACCCAGGCCCGTTACGAACCAACCTGCAACTACAGTCATTACACCTGTGATACGATATACTGCGCTTTCTCGACCCCAAGCACGGTCAGCCAACGACGAACCCATTGCCACCATAAAGGTTACGTAGGTGGTCGAAAGGGGAAGTTTGAACGATGTCGCAACCGAAATCAGAGCAGCAGCTGTAGTCAAATTTACAGCCGCACGAATCAGGTCGTACTGGGCGCTACCACGCTCCTCTTCTGAAAGGGGGGCAAATCGACGCTCGATACCATCCTTCATCTTGGCAGGAATTACACGCTCATACCAATTGTTCATGCCGAGGACGGCGCGAACAAACGTACGCGAGAATGCCGACGAACCGAAACGCTGCTCCTCCTCGTTCTGGCTTGCAAGTTTGAGCTCGGTCTCCGATACGTTGGTCGATTTTTTCGATAGCCAAAGGGTAGCAACCATAATCACACCTGCCGCCACCAACAAACCGAAGTTTGCTACGGCATCATTCTTCAAACCGCCCATCATCATATTTAGATCGCCCGTAGCTCGAGCCATTTGATATGAGTCGTAACCTGCGATAGGTACACCGATAAAGTTCACGAGGTCGTTACCTGCAAATGCCAATGCCAACGCAAATGTGCCTGCGAGAATGGTGATTTTCAGAATATTGACATTCATTCGCTGCAAAATCCACAGAACAGCACTACATACTGCCCAGGTGATCAGCAGAGCCATGCCCATATTTTCAGTAACGTAGGCGATGAATGCCGTACCTGCCAAAGGAGCCTTCAAACCCTTGAATACAGCGAAATATACGATCGATGCCATTGAAATACCGCACCACAATGCACCCCAATTACGGAAAATCTTGTGATAACGGAAAGTGAATATAAGTCGCGAGATATACATCACCAGCATACCAAAGGTAAATGCCAATACCACTGAAAGCAGAATTGCCGAAATGATACCCATTGCGCGATCGGTATTGATGAAGTTGCCCATATCTGCGAGAGTCAGTGCGTCAGAGCCTGCAATCTTGAAGATCGAGATTGCGATAGCCGAACCCAACAGACAGAAGATCAGCGACACGGTGGTCGAGGTGGGTAGGCCCCAAGTGTTGTAGAGGTCGAGCAAGATGGTGTTGGCGAACATTACGCCGAGGTATAACATCATCACCTCGTGGAACGTGAACAGCGACGGGTCGAACATACCGCTACGAGCCACCTCCATCATACCACTCGAAGTCAGAGCTCCGATGATGATACCGATTGAGGCTATGAGCATAATCACCTTCTTGGGTGCTGCTTTCGAACCGATTGCCGAGTTAAGGAAATTAACGGCGTCATTTGTTACGCCGACGAAAAGACCCGCCACGGCCAGAATGCCGAGGACGATTACAATAAACGTGTAAATTGCGCTCATTATTAATATATGTGAGTTTCTAAATTTACTCTTCGGGGACTTTGGCATACAATACCACGCCAAAGTCGCTACAAAAATACGTTTTTAATCGATGTTTTCAAATAGTTTTATTGAAAATTACGAATCAATTTGACTTTTTTGCCAGTGCTGTTTTCGGTCGACAAGAGCGATGAGAGTCATAGTGGTATAATTATGTTCAAAAAGGCCGTATCTCAATCGCGAGATACGGCCTTAAAGTAGATCTACCCAATATTTAGTAACCCAGAATTCGCATCATTGAGCGATAGCTCTGCTCCTTTGCGAACAAGCGAGTGTAATATTCTCCATTGGTGTCGCGGTCGATGATGATATGCTTCGGCGCAGGCATCAGGCAGTGCTGAATACCGCCAAAGCCACCAAGAGACTCCTGATAAGCTCCCGTATGGAAGAATCCGATATATTGCGGCTCATTATTGGTGAGCTTCGGTAGGAAGATCGCATTGGTGTGCGACTCGCCGTTATAGTAGTCCTCACTATCGCAGGTCAAACCACCGAGGTGCACACGCTGATACTCTTTGTCCCAATTGTTGATAGCAAGCATAATGTAACGCTGCTTGATACCCCAAGTGTCGGGCAGAGTGGTGATAAATGAACTGTCAATCATATACCAGAACTCGCGATCGTTCTGCTGCTTCTGATTTACGATCGAGTAGAGTACTGCTCCGCTTTCACCAACGGTAAACGAGCCAAACTCGGTGAAGATGTTGGGCTCTTCAACACCATTCTCGTTGCAGGTGTGCTTGATCTGTGCAACGATCTCTTCGGCCAGATACTCATACTCGTACTCGAAGTTGAGCGAGTTCTTGATCGGGAAACCGCCACCAATATTCAAACTGTCGAGATCGGGGCACACCTTCTTCAATTCGCAATAGACGCTGATACACTTGCGCAACTCATTCCAGTAGTACGCCGTGTCCTTAATACCCGTATTGATGAAGAAGTGCAACATCTTCAATTTGAACTTCTTGTTATTTTTGATCTTCTGCTTGTAGAAATCAATAATGTCGTTGTAGCGAATACCCAGACGTGAGGTGTAGAAGTCGAACTTTGGCTCCTCCTCCGATGCGATGCGGATACCGACCTTGCAACTCTTCTCGATTACATCGGTGAACAGATCTATCTCCTCCTTGTTATCGATTACGGGAATGGTATTAGTAAAGCCCGAATTGATCAGCGAAGCGATATTCTCCACGTATTGAGGACGTTTGAATCCATTGCAAATGATGTAGCGGTCCTTGTCGATAATGCCGGTGTCGTAGAGTGCTTTGATGATGTGAATATCATACGCCGACGATGTTTCGAGGTGGATGTCGTTTTTGAGAGCCTCCTCCAAAACGAACGAAAAGTGCGATGACTTTGTGCAGTAGCAATAATTGTAGCTGCCCTGATAATCGACTTTTGCCATTGCAACATTGAAAAGACGCTTTGCGCGATTGATCTGCGATGAGATCTTGGGCAGGTAGGTAATTTTAAGCGGAGTACCATACTGCTTAATGATTTCCATCAGCGGAATGTCGTGGAAAAGGAGTTCGTTGTCCTCTACCGAGAACTCATCCTGCGGAAAGTCGAACGTCTGTTCGATGAGGTCGATGTACTTGTTTTTCATTTCGGGTTGTAAGTAAAAATTAAATCCGAGTGAGTTACTTTGTTAATTTCGTGCCAAAGTAATCGAGTTACTTTTCGCCTTGTTTTGGTATGCAAAGTAAATGAATATTTTTCGTTTTTACTATCTTTTTGGTATATTTATTAAAAAAAGGTGTAAAAACATCGTATTCTGCGAAAAAAAACGTAATTTTGAGGGCTTTATTTAACGATGAATTAAGATGATTTGTGAATATATTACCCAATATCTGTTGCTTAACAAGCGATTGGTTGTCCCTGGGCTGGGCGCATTTGTCGTAAATCCTGCCAATGGAGAGTTGATCTTTGTCGAGCTTTTGAAACAAGACGATGGCGTTTTGATGCGTCAGCTGATGGCCGATGGTCTGTCGGCAATCGAGGCTGCGAATGTTATCGATCGCTTTGTTTTTGAGGTACGCCATCGCGTTGATAGCGGCGGCGTGGCGATGTTGAATGGCATCGGCCGTCTTTCGAAGGCCGAAGACGGACTCTATCGCTTTGAGTACGACCCTGAAGTGGGACGTGAGATTGCAGTGCCTGCCGAAACTGCTACTTCTAATGAGGAGAATACACCCGAAGAGATCGTAGCTTCTGAATCGGAAGAGCCTGCGGTTCCTGCATCAACTATTGAGACGGAGCCTGAAAAAGAGGTTATTGCAGCAGTTGAAGAGAGCAAATCTGCAACATTTGTCGAAGATGAGGTTGAGCAGAAATCTGCTACAAATGTTGTGGGCGACATCAATCCTCTGCCCAAGTACGAGCGTCCCATTATGGAGCCCGAATCGTACGTCAAAGGATTGCGTTATGGCAAGCCGCAACGCCCCTCGAAGGATGATATCCGCTATGTCGGTCATAGCACAGGACGAGGTGTAGATAAGTTTGTCGTTGTGGCAGTTGTGGCTGCTCTGTTGGCTATCGGTGCAATTGTTTATGGCTGGCTGTCGAGCCGCGAGCAGCAGGATATCTATGGCTACGATGACCCGATCGAGCAGTTCGACGAAAGCCTAATGGCGGACCCCGCCGACGATCTCTAGGCAGATATGGTGGAAGATACCGCAACAGATGAAAGTAAATAATAGACGAGGGTAGTATTCAATCGAACGACTTATGGAATTACAGACACTCAAACAACGCTTTGGAATTATCGGTACGAGCGAAGCAATGAATCGCGCTTTGGAGATTGCGGTTAAGGTTGCTCCGACCGATTTATCCGTGCTGGTTACAGGTGAAAGCGGCGTGGGTAAGGAGTTTTTCCCGCAGGTTATTCATGCCTGTTCGTCGCGCAAACACAACCAATATATCGCAGTAAACTGCGGAGCTATCCCCGAAGGAACAATTGATTCGGAACTCTTTGGCCACGAGAAAGGCTCATTTACCGGCGCGACCGAGGCTCGTAAAGGTTACTTTGAAGTGGCCGATGGCGGTACGATCTTCCTTGACGAAGTGGCCGAACTGCCTCACTCGACGCAGGTCCGATTGTTACGCGTACTTCAAACGGGCGAGTTTATGCGCGTTGGCTCGTCAAAGGTGTTGAAAACAAATGTCCGCGTAGTTGCGGCTACCAATATCTCGTTGCAGGCGGCTATTGCCGATGGCCGTTTCCGAGAGGATCTCTATTATCGTCTCAACACAGTGCCTATCGAGGTGCCTCCTTTGCGCGAGCGTCGTGGCGATATATATCTGCTATTTAGAAAGTTTGCTGCTGACGTTGCAGTGCAATATAAGATGCCTTCGATCTCATTGAACGACGAGGCTCGCCAGATGCTCGAATCGTACTATTGGCGTGGTAATATTCGTCAGCTGAAAAATGTAGCCGAGCAGATTTCGGCTATTGAGGAGGCACGTGTCATTACGCCGCAGATTCTGTCGCGATATCTGCCTGATCAGGATGGAGTTAAATCGGTATCAGTAATCTCTTCACACAACAATCGCAAGTCGAATGATATGAGCGATGAACGCGAGTTGTTGTACAAGGTCCTGTTCGATATGAAGAGCGACATTAACGATCTGAAACGTATGCTGGCGGAGGCATTGCATCAGTCGCCTGATAGCTTCTATCGACAATCACCGAGTGAGATCAAGGCGCTCTTACCGACTTCGTCGCAGAGTGATGACTATGAAGAGGTTGAACAGTGGGATTATAGCGAGGATGTAA
The DNA here is from genome assembly GCA_017425655.1 of Rikenellaceae bacterium. Taxonomy (GTDB): domain Bacteria; phylum Bacteroidota; class Bacteroidia; order Bacteroidales; family Rikenellaceae; genus Alistipes. Next base: position 7,982 of record JAFPAT010000066.1, read on the forward strand.
CCAACGAAACTGCGGCACGACCTGCGCAGACTAAAGCCGATGCGCAGCGCGAGCAGATTATTCGTGCGTTGCGAAACAACAACGGTCGCCGTCGCGATGCGGCGCGTGATTTGTTTATGTCGGAGCGCACGCTCTACCGCAAGATAAAGGAGTTGGGCATCAAAGAAGATTAATGTAAAATGAATTTTCGAATGAAACGAATCAATCTGATCGCAATGTTGTTGCTGACGGTATCTCTCTCGTTGATACCGAGTTGCACGGTTAAATATTCATTTTCGGGTGCATCGATTCCGGCTAATGCCCAGACGGTGAGCATTGCCTATTTTCCTAATAATGCAGCGATGGTGGCTCCTATCTTGAGCTCGACCTTGACCGAGGCGTTGAAGGATCGTTTCTCGCGTCAAACTCGTTTGCAACTTGTTAATGAGGGTGGAGATTTGGCCTTTGAAGGCGAGATTATCAACTACACTTCGACAACAGCTTCGGTGTCGAGTCAGGAGTACGCTGTTTTGAACCGACTGACAATCACCGTGAGAGTACGTTTTACTAATGCGTTTGAGCCGCAATATAATCTCAATAACCGCACCTTCTCGGCATTTGCCGATTACGATTCGAGCAAGCTTTTGCAGGAAGTTGAGGGCGCATTGATACCCGAGATTGTCGAGCAGTTGGTTGATAATATTTTTAATGCATCAGTCTCTAATTGGTAGCGAAAAAGTAGTAAGCCGACAATGAAAGAGAGGTCAATTATCGCAAGAATCGCTTCGCTGAATGGCGTTGGTAGCGAGCAGTTTGCGCAGCTCCAAGAGCAGCGCGACGAAGTCGTGGCCGCGTTGGATGCTGTAATCGAGCGTTACGAATGGTTTACCTCGGCACGCATTATTCGCTATTTGGTTAGTGGAGATGCAGATGGAGCGCTCGCATTGCCTTTGCACGCGCGTGGAACATCGTCGCTCTCTTTGCCGAAGGTCGATGTAGAGTTATTGACGGCGATGACCGATGACGATATTATTGATCGCTTTTTGAGCGTTGGAGAGTATCGAATCGTGGCTGATCAAGGCGATCCCGAAAGTGCTCCCGATGTAGCAGAAATGGCGCAAGATGACGATGTTGATGAGTTTGTAAGTGAAGAATTGGCCGAAATATACCTTTCGCAGGGACTTTACGAGCAGGCAATAGCAATATATCGTCAATTAAGTTTGCAAAATTCCGAAAAAAGTATTTACTTTGCCGAGATTATTTCGAAAATAGAGAAAAATATAAACAATTAAAAACTAATAACAATGACTTTTATTTGTATTGTAATTGCAGTTATCGCGCTTTTCCTGATCTTGGCTGTCCTGATGCAGAACCCCAAGAGCGGTATGGCCGCTAACTTCGGTGCTGCTAATCAGGTTGCAGGTGTTCGTGAGACCAACAACTTCCTTGAAAAGGTAACTTGGGTTACTGCGATCGCTATTGCAGTTTTGAGCTTGGTTACCGTATGGGTAATGGACGATGATCGTCTTGCAGCAAGCAACAACGCAATCTCGAAGGATAGCGAGGCTATTATGGAGAAGATGGGTACCCAGGCAACTATGCCCAACCAGATCGATCTCCCCACTGCTGAGGAGGCTGCTCCTGCAGAGGAGACTGCTGCTCCCGCAACCGAGGAGTAATCAGACAGGGCGTTACCGAACGCAAAATAATCCGAACTTGTCGTATAGACAGGCTCGGATTGTTTTTTATATATAGTGGTGAGAAATTATACATTTTGTATCAACAAAACTCACTTTTCACTTGACTCGTACCCAAGGGCATATACTAACTTTGCATTCGCTAGCAAATGAATCGTACGATTATGAGAGAAAAAACAAAGTTAAAAATCGGAGAGTTCTCCCAAATGATGCAAGTAACGGTCAAGACTTTGCGCCACTATGAGCAGAAAGGGCTGTTGCTTCCTTGCGAAGTTGACGAGTGGACTGGGTATCGCTATTACAGTATTGATCAGATGCAACGGCTTAACACGATCCGCCAATTGCAACGCCTTGGTTTCTCGCTTGATGAAATTAAGGAGTTGTACGAAGATGGGGCATATGTTCCAAGTGTCGAACAACTGAACGAGAAGATTGAGGATACGGAACGTCAGTTGCAACAACTTATAACAAGGCGTAATCAATTGCTCGAATGGACGAACTCTCGCAAAAAGATCAAAACAATGGAAAAATTTAGTATTCAAGCCTTGCCCGAGATTATCGTGGCAAGTCATCGCGAAGTAATTCCCAATTATGCGGCTCTCGGTCCACTGTGTGTCGAGAAAATAGGTCCCGAAATGCAGCGCCTTGGTTGCAAATGTCCGGTCCCGGGTTATTGCTTTACTATCGAGCACAATAAAGAGTATCGCCCCACCAATATTGATATCGAGTATTGCGAACAGGTGGAAGAGATGGGTGTAGATAACTCCATAATACAATTTAAGCATCTTGACGCTATCCCCAAGGCGTTATGCATGAAACATTATGGCCCTTATGAGCGTTTTCACGAATCATTTGCCGAAGCTTTTGCCTATATGGAGGAGCGGGGCTACAAGATAGCAGGAACTCTGCGCACGTCATACATCGACGGCGTGTGGAATCAAGAAGATCCTGAACTATGGCTTTCAGTTATTCAAATACCGATAGAGTAAAGAATAACTACTGACACAGAAAAAGCCGCTCCATTGTGGGGCGGCTTTTCATTTGGAGAATAGAGCGAGACTATCAGAAATCGATGATTTCGTAGCCGCGGTAGTTGTTCTTGTCGAACGTAAACATCGAGATATCAACCATTCCCGTCAGCTCGTCGATCGATTTAACCTCGAACTTGATCGTCTGGCCATCGAACTCATACGCAAGTGCAGTAGGCTTAATGGGCTCACGTTGCATATCAACGACAATAGTGCCGAGAGTGCTCTCTGCCTTCGGTGTGAGCTTTATGGTTGCGGCAGTTGCATCGGAAGCTACCAATTCGAAATTAAAATCGCCATCAATAAAATCAAATGCTCGCGTGGGATTGATGAGGATGTTGTGCGACTTGTTATCAACCGGATCAACGGTAACCTCTTTATTGGTAGGATTAACCTCGTAACGCGCGCCGCCATCGCAAAATACCTCTGCATCACCAATGCTTATATAATATTTCTCACCACTTACGGCGTAGTAGCCTTTGATCTTCTGCTCACCAATTACAACAGTAAACGATACCTCGTAATTCTCCATCGAGCGAATCTGCTCCGAGAGGTTGCCAATCAGTCTCTTCGCATCGTCGTTGCCACTCTGCGCCATTACGTTTATAGTGCACAAAACGGTGAAAATAAATGCAATAACTCTTTTCATTTTATCTTTTATTTTAACTTATCAAACAATTAGCTCAAACCCAAATCTTGCAGGATGCGTTCCAGGGCATAGCCATCCGTAACCTTCAAATCGCGTGGTTTGCTGCCCTCCTGACGACCGACGATACCTGCTCTTTCGAGCTGATTCATAATGCGACCTGCACGGTTGAAGCCCACTTCAAAATTGCGCTGAATCGAAGATGTCGAAGCTTGTCCGCCATTCTGTACAAACCAACGCGCAATCTCTGCGAAGAGAGGGTCAAAACGCATCGCCTCGCCACTTGTTGCCGAAGGTGCCTCGCTGCTTTCGGGAACATAGTCGGGTAGCGCGTAAGGTGCTGTATATCCCTGCTGCTTGGCAATGAACGAGATGATATTCTCAATTTCGGGCGTATCAACAAATGCACACTGCACGCGTGTAAGCTCCGAGTTAAGACTCATAAGCATATCTCCGCAACCGATCAGCTGGTTAGCACCCGTTGTGTCGATAATCGTGCGCGAGTCCATCATCGACATTACGCGGAACGCGATTCGCGCGGGGAAGTTCGATTTAATAAGACCTGTAATGACCTTGACCTCGGGACGTTGAGTTGCAATGATCATATGCAGACCTACGGCACGACCCATCTGTGCAAGACGTACGATCGGAGTCTCAATTTCACGACCTGCGGTCATAATCAGGTCAGCGAACTCATCAACTACGACAACAATATAGGGAAGGAATCGATGTCCCTTCTGCGGGTTTAATCGACGATTGCGGAATTTCTCGTTGTACTCCGTAATCTTCTTCACCGAGGCCTGGCGCAATAGTTCGTAACGCTGTTCCATCTCGACTACGAGCGAATTCAGAGTATAGATAACCTTTTGAGGGTCAGTCAAAATCGACTCCTCTTCGCTCTCCATCTTTGCCAGGAAATGCTTCTCTAACGGAGCATAGAGCGACAGCTCGACACGCTTCGGGTCAATCATCACAAACTTCAACTCCGACGGATGCTTCTTGTAAAGCAGCGACGTGATAATTGCATTCAGGCCAACCGATTTACCCTGACCAGTAGCACCAGCAACAAGCAGGTGGGGCATTTTTGCCAAATCGATTACGAAATTTTCATTCTGAATCGTACGACCAATTACTACGGGCAGCTCATATTTACACTGCTGGAAACGAGCCGACTTGACAGCCGAGAGCATCGAAACCACGTCGCGATCCTTATTCGGGACCTCAATACCAACCGTGCCTTTGCCGGGAATCGGAGCGATAATACGTATGCGTAATGCTTTAAGGCTCATCGCAATATCCTCTTCGAGGCTCTTGATACGTGCGATCTTGATACCAGGCGCGGGTATAATTTCGTAGAGCGTTACGGTCGGACCTACGGTCGCTTTAATCTTCGAAATCTCAATGCTGAAATTGCGCAGCGTGGTCTTAATCTGCTCCTTATTCTCGTAAATCTCCTCGCTCGATACCTCTACATCCATTGCGTGGTCTTCAAGCAGGGTGATCGGTGGTCGCTGATAGTTGGGCAAATCCTTTGCCGGATCGTACTCTTTAAGATCGATCTCTTCATCGCTCAACTCCTTATCTTTATGCTCGTGAACGACAATCTGCAAGCCGTCATCCTCGTTGTCATCGACTGTAACGGCCGTGGGAGTGTCGTTGGGCGTAACCTCCTCTGCATTAGTGCTTTCTTCGCTGTAAGCCGATGCGGGCGCAGCCATAGATGCGGCAGCGACGGTTGTTGTGGTAACTGTCAAATCGTCATCCTCGTAAATCAATGTGTTAGGCGACGACGGTTTTATCTCTTGAGGTTTCTGCTCTTCCTTTACCTCTGCCGTAACGTGCGAAACGCTTAACAAATCATCATCCTCTTTCTCTTGCTGTTCAATTGCTGCAGCTGAACTCTCCGTGGAAGTGGTATTTGCAGATGCAACACTCTCTGCAATGATGGTATTGTTCTTATTTTCAGTCGTTTCTATTGTGGTCTGTGGCTCATTTACTGCGGGAGCAGAGGAGTTGGTATGACCCTTCTCGACACTCTTAACAACGATGTCGCGAGCAGCCATTCCGACCTTCTTACCTCCATCGGCGATCAGCTCGCCCATGTGATTTACCTTATTGATAAAGCTACGATTGATATAGACACCCGTCAGAATCCATCCGCCAATAATTACCAGAATCGTGCCGATAGGACCGATTGACTGCGTAATCAACGTTGCCGCATCAATGCCCCATTGACCGCCTAAACCTGTGCCGAAAATTCCCCAGCTGTTCTTGAAGATAAAGCCGAGCGTAAGCATTCCGAATAACAAAATCAGTGCGCCGACGCTGAATATTCGATTGATTTTCAGTGTGGTATGTTTGAGGAGTCGGATGCCCAATGCAATCAATATGATCGGAATTACAATGCTGAACAGTCCGAATGATTGCCCAACAAACCAGTCGGCGAGAATAGCTCCGTTCTTGCCACAGGGGTTCTCAAAGGTGATCATAGCGATACGATCGCTATTACCTTTGAAACGTGCTAAATCTGCCAATGCGCTATAATCGGCCTTCCATTGAAAGAGGTACGAAACAATCGCAAGGAACATATATAAGCCTACGATAGTTATTATCAGGCCAATGACCCACGATCGGTTCGTGTTGCCTTTTTTAGCAGTGGTCGATTGATTTCTGGTGTTCTTATTTTTGATTGAAGACATAATTATTCAAATTAACACCACGAAGATACAAAAAAAATAGGTATCGATGAAACAATACCTACTTTTTATCGCAAAATGATGTTGGCTGCCTTCTTTTTCAACCGATTAAGATAATCTGTTTCGGCAAATGTGAGGAATTCATAATGGGCTTGATTCTCTTTCGATGCCCTTATATTGAACTCATCAAGCAACTGTTCAACCCGTCGCGCCACTGCCGGTGCGGGATCAATCACCGTAACATCTCGCTCACCGATGACCTTTTCAATCACCTCACGCAGGAAAGGGTAGTGAGTGCAACCCAACACGATTTGATCGGCTTCAGCTTCCAATAACGGCTCTACAACTCGACGCACGACCTCCTCTGTTTCAGGTGTTGATTCTTGACTATCTTCGACTATCTCGACAAATCCTTCGCCTACGGCTGTAACGAATTTTGCACGATCGGCATAACGTGCCGAGGTCCTTAAAAAGAGATCGCCTCCAAGAGAGCCTGCCGTAGCCAATACGCCTACCACACCCGTACGTGTCGCCATTGCAGCGGGCTTCACAGCCGGCTCCATTCCGACGATCGGCGTGTCGGCATATTTTGCACGCAGAAAATCGATAGCTGCTGCCGTAGCGGTATTGCACGCTACAACAACCATCTTTGCCCCCTCGGCGATGAGTTTGCCAACGGCCTGATCGGCGAAAGAGCGAATCTCCTCTTTCGCGCGACCACCGTATGGACAATTGGCTCCATCGGCAAGGTACGTCAGTGATTCATTGGGAAGTTTGGCGTGTAACTCGCGCCACACGCTCAAACCACCCAAGCCTGAATCATATACCCCGATGGGGCGATTATCGTTCTTAATGCTCAATTGCTTCGCCTATTGCTTTACTTTCTCTTCAATCCACTTGCGTGCATTGATGAAGGCCTCAATCCAAGGAGTAACCTCATCTTCACGCTGCTCGGGATAGTATGCCCAATTCCACGGCTTGATTGCGCGCTCCAAGTGGGGCATCATTGCAACGTGGCGGCCATCAGCCGAGGCAACGCCTGCAACAGCGTAATCGCTGCCATTGGGATTTGCAGGATACTCTGCATAGCTGTATTTCAATGCGATGTTGTAGTGGTTCTCCTCCATCGGCAACGAGAACTTGCCCTCACCGTGTGCAACCCAAATACCGAGTTTCGAACCAACCAACGAGCTGAACATCACAGCATTGCTCTTTTCAACATCCAGACCAACGAACGACGACTCGAACTTGTGGCTGTCGTTGTGCAACATACGCGGTTTCACTGCATCTTCGGGAGTAATAAGACCCAACTCGATCATCAACTGGCAACCGTTGCAGACACCCAGTGAGAGGGTATCTTCACGTGCATAGAAGTTATCCAGTGCACGCTTTGCGGCCTCGTTATAGAGGAATGCGCCAGCCCAACCCTTTGCCGAACCGAGAACGTCAGAGTTCGAGAAACCACCGCAGAAGACGATCATATTTACATCTTCCAACGTCTCGCGACCACTCACCAAGTCGGTCATTGTAACGTCCTTAACGTCAAAACCTGCCAAGAAGAGTGAATATGCCATTTCGCGCTCGCCATTTGTACCCTTCTCGCGGATGATTGCAGCCTTAACACCTGTGCGCTCACGACGCTTCGGATCAATACCGAGCGACGAGTAGCTGCCCTTGAAACCTTCAGGGAAGAGGAATTGCAGCGGCTGTTGTGCGTAGTTTGCATAACGCTCTGCGGCCTTTTTTTCACCACTTTGACGGCAGTCGAGCAGGTACGAAGTTTTGTACCACAAATCGCGCAGATGATCCTGCAACAACTCAAACTCAACACCGCAAGCCTTAACAATAAACTGACGCTTGGTATTTACCGTACCCAAATCGTAAGCATCGACACCTGCTGCGCTCAACTCTGCTACGACTGCCTTTGCATCTGCAACTTGCAGTACCAATGCAGGCTTTTCGCTGAACAATACGCGGATCAAATCGCTCTCGCCCAGAACGTCGAGATTAACCTCTGCGCCGGTTGAGTTGTCGGCAAAGGTCATTTCGAGCAGTGCAGTAATCAAACCACCACCTGATACGTCGTGGCCGGCCATTACCTTACCCTCGCGAACGAGTTTCTGAACTGCGTCGAAAGCAGTAGCGAAATAGGTTGCCGATGCGATATCGGGAGCACTCTCACCAATCTTACCAACGGTCTGTGCGAATGCGCTACCGCCCAATTCGAACTCCGAACGGCTCATATCTACATAAACCAAGTTGCTCTCCGCGTGCTTCAGCGCAGCGCGAACACACTGCTTAACATCGCTAACCTCGGCAGCCGAAGTGATGATAACGGTGCCCGGAGCAATTACAGACTTGCCATCCTTGTACTTCTGTGTCATTGACAGCGAGTCCTTACCTGTCGGGATATTAATACCCAACTCGACAGCCATATCGCTTGCGGCCTCTACGGCATCATACAGGCGTGCATCCTCACCCTCGTTGCGGCAGGGCCACATCCAGTTTGCACTCAATGAAACGCCCTTCAATCCATAGCTCAACGGAGCGAGTGCGATGTTGGTCAGAGCCTCGCCGATAGCAAGGCGCGAACCCGCCTTCGGGTCGATCATTGCAGCTACGGGAGCGTGGCCGAGAGCTGTCGCAATACCTGCTTTGCCTTGATAATCAATAGCAACAGCAGCGTAGTCATTCAATGGCACCTGTACCTCACCTGCGGTCTGCTGAACGGCAATCTTACCCGTTACCGAGCGATCGACCTTATTCGTTAACCAATCCTTACAAGCAACGCCCTCGATTTGGAGTACCTGCTCGATGTATTTGATAATATTGGTGGTCGAGTACTTAACCTCGTCGTAGTTGCTCGCCTTCTTCTGATCGCGCATAATGGTGCGGGGAGCCTTGCCGAACATATACTCCAACTGCCAATCGATAGGCTTCTCATCCGTGCGATTATCGACAAATGTAAATTGCATATCGCCGGTAGTCTCACCGATAGTGTACATCGGAGCACGCTCACGATCTGCAATTCGCTTCAAATGATCGATATATTTTGCGTCGATAACCAAACCCATACGCTCCTGCGACTCGTTACCGATAATTTCGCGGTGCGAAAGGGTAGGATCGCCAATAGGCAATTGGTCGATGTCGATACGACCACCCGTTGTCTCAACCAACTCACTGAGGCAGTTCAAGTGGCCACCAGCACCGTGGTCGTGGATCGAGATAATCGGGTTGTGATCCTCCTCACTTACGGCACGGATAGCATTGTAAGCTCGCTTCTGCATCTCGGGATTCGAACGCTGGATTGCATTCAACTCGATATCGCTCTGATACTCACCTGTCGCCACACTCGATACTGCGCCACCGCCCATACCGATACGGTAATTATCGCCACCAAGCAATACAACCTTATTGCCGGTTGTAGGCTCATCTTTCAAACTATCAACCTTGCGACCATAGCCAATACCGCCGGCCTGCATAATTACCTTGTCGTAGCCATACTCTTTACCCTGCTCGCCGTGCTCAAATGTGAGCAACGAACCGCAGATCAGTGGCTGACCGAACTTATTACCGAAGTCGCTTGCGCCATTCGATGCCTTGATCAGAATGTCGGCAGGAGTCTGATAGAGCCACTTGCGCGGGGGCATTTGTGCCTCCCATGAGTGCGAATCGTCAAGACGAGGATAAGCGGTCATATATACCGCGGTACCTGCAACGGGGAATGCACCCTTGCCACCTGCGATACGGTCGCGGATCTCACCGCCCGTACCTGTTGCAGCACCGTTGAATGGCTCTACGGTAGTGGGGAAGTTATGGGTCTCTGCCTTGATCGAGATAACGCTCTCGAAATCCTTAACCGTAAAGTAATCAGGTACATCATGGCGCTCGGGCGAGAACTGCTCAACCACCGGACCCTGCAAGAATGCACAGTTGTCTTTGTAAGCCGAGGTTACTCGGTTGGGGTTGGTGTGAGTGGTTCGCTTGATCAGATTGAAGAGCGACGAAGGCTTCTCCTCGCCATCAATTACGAATGTTCCGCCAAAGATCTTATGACGGCAGTGCTCCGAGTTCACCTGCGAGAAACCGAACACCTCACTATCGGTCAGCGGGCGACCCATCTTCTGGCTCACCTCTTTCAGATATGCGATCTCCTCCTCGCTTAAAGCTAGACCTTCAGCCTTGTTGTAGCTCTCGATGTCGTCGATATAGACGATCTTCTCGGGCTCCTTGTTGATAACGTAAATCGTCTGATCCAAAGCTTGATAACGACGATTAAGCATGGGGTCGAAAGGAGTATTTTCGCCATCTGCCACAAACTCCTCGATGCGACGAATACCCTCCAAACCCATATTTTGGGTAATCTCTACGGCATTGGTACTCCACGGGGTGATCATTTCGCGGCGGGGGCCTACGAACTTTCCATCGATGCAATCGCTATCAACGAGTTTTGCGCCCGAGAAAAGCCATTCCAACTTTTCGATGGCCGACTGATCGAACTCTACGCTGCTATCTACAGCATAGACTTTGTCATCTTTTGCAAAAAACAGAACCATAACCTTTGTGTTTTTATTTATTTGTTATCTATTATATTTCAAAAAGTTATACAAATGTTCAACAATATATTCATCGCTCCGACCTGCGCAATCGATCACCATTGAAGCTCGATTGTAATAGGTCTCGCGCTCGGCGAGCGAACGATTGACGAACTCGGCCACCTCCTCGTCGCTTTTGCCTGTAATAAGGGGCCTTTTCTCTTTGTGGCGACAAAGACGTTCAACGAGAATCTTTGGTGGCACTTTGAGATAGATGCTTGATCCGAACGAATTGATCAATTCCAAATTACCTTCGCGACAAGGGGCACCGCCACCTGTTGCGATGATGCGATCGCCCTCCGTTGAACCGAGCTTTGTGATCATTTCACGCTCTCGCTTTCGGAATGACACCTCGCCCTCGGTTGCGAATATTTGGGGTATGGTCATCTCGGCCTCGGCCTCAATCGACTTGTCCATATCGACAAAGTCAATCTCCAACCGTTTGGCCAATCTGCGTCCGAGCGAACTCTTACCGCAGCCCATATATCCGATCAGAAACAATTTCATCTCTTCTCCGTTTGCTGTGTTGCGACAATATTGTTTAGAACAGATTCAACTGCTCGCTTGTTTCATCGGGAGCGTTGCGAACGATCTCGAACTCAACGCCGTCGTCGTCCATTGCGCTTTGTGTCATTGAGGGTGCTGACTCCGCAACGATAGGCTGGGGACCTTCGGTCGGCTCTTCTTCAATGACCTCCTCTGGTTCTACGAAGTTGAGTTGATCAACATCATAGGTCGATAGACGTTTGCCCTTTGCGCGATGGCTCTTAATTCCGATAAAGTCTGCAGCGGCAACTATGTCGGCGGGACGTGATGCCTGCGCACCCTTGTATGTAATCTCCAATCGGGGACGTGCATCGGTCGAAATAGCGATGAGCTGCATCGAGCCGTCCTCGTCGAGGAAGTATTGAGTTTTGTCGCCTGCCTCGGCATTGAAACGCTTCAAGTAGTAGTAGCCGGCTACCTTATCGAAATAGACAACCGAGTAGATGCGTGCCGAATCAAATTTCTCGACACTGATTACATCTTCGGGGAAGTGGTGCCCCAAATCGAAACCTGTTGTGTAGTACAAGTTCTTGGCTGTCATTACGATAATGCGATCATCGCCGCTGAACTCGCCGAGTAATCGACCGCGACCATCTGAATTCAGACGCATAATATCCTCGTCGAAATAGATGTTCTGTCCGCCGAGCGTCGATGTTCCGCGCTCCTTCATTACGATCTTATGGATACCGTAGCGCGAGAATAGATTGCCCTGGCTCTGACGACCCTTGATTGCAAGTGTCGAGAAATCGAGATCGACAATTGCGCGTTTCAGTCGCGGACGCGGCTTGAAATATACTTTCAATACCTCGGCCTCGCCATTGGGATTTACGGTCATATAGATTACCTCACTCTTGGGTGTGCCCTTCGTAATGTCATAAACCTTATCGCGCGTAACGCCCTTAATTGCGCAACGTTTCATCATAATTGCACCACCCTTGCCATCACGATACAAGATATTGTAGATCGTGCGCTCGTCATTGCGCTTGAATATACCTATATAATATATATTCTTGTCGAAGAATGCCTTGTCTTGAATCTTCGTAACCATATAGCGACCATCTTTGGTCATTACCAATACCTCATCGAGATCCGAGCAGTCGCATACAAATTCATCTTTGCGCATCGACGCTCCGATGCCGAAGAAGCCCTCGGCGCGATTGACGTAAAGTTTGGCATTTGCCACAACAACCTTTGCCGCCTCGATCGAATCGAACTCGCGCAACTCGCTGCGGCGATCGCGACCCTTGCCATACTTCTCCTTGATGCGGGTGTAGTAAGCAACGGCATACTCGGTCAGGTGCTTCAGATCGTGCTTAACCTTGCGAATGTCGTCTTCAATGCCACGAATCAACTCGTCGGCTTTGGTTGAGTCATATTTCGAAATACGGATGAACTGCAACTGTGTCAGTTTCACTACGTCGTCGTGTGTAACCTCACGCTGCAACAACTTCTTGAACGGCTCCAAACCCTTATCGACAGCCTCGTAAGCCTCCTCGCGCGAGCGACAGCCCTCGATCAGCTGATAGAGCTTGTTTTCGATAAATATCTTTTCGAGCGAGGTCGAGTGCCATTGAGCATTCAACTCGTCAAGCTTAATCTCCAACTCCTGTTTCAATAGAGCCTTTGTATGCTCGGCCGAGCGACGCAGAATCTCGCTAACACCCAAGAAGTGGGGCTTATCCTCATAAATCACACAAGAGTTAGGCGAAATCGAAACCTCGCAATCGGTGAATGCGTAGAGTGCGTCGATGGTCTTGTCGGTCGATTCGTCGGGAGCTACGTGGACAATGATCTCAACCTTCTGCGCGGTGTTATCCTCCACCTTGCGAATCTTGATCTTGCCCTTGTCATTGGCCTTAACGATCGACTCCTTGATGCTCTCGGTTGTAGTTGTGAAGGGGATCTCGGTGATTGCCAACGTACGCTTGTCGATCTTCGAAATGCGAGCGCGAATCTTCACCGCACCGCCACGCAGACCGTCGTTGTAACGCGAGCAATCGACCAAACCACCCGTCGGGAAGTCGGGTAGCAACGTAAATTCCTCGCCCTGCAAGTGTGCTACGCAAGCGTCGATCAACTCGTTGAAATTGTGGGGCAAAATCTTCGAAGCCAAACCTACTGCAATACCCTCGACACCCTGCGCCAACAACAACGGGAACTTAACAGGCAAGGTTACAGGCTCCTGATTACGACCGTCATACGATGCCATCCACTCCGTAGTTTTGGGATTGAAAACCACATCGAGTGCAAATTTCGACAAGCGTGCCTCGATATAACGCGGAGCAGCCGCAGCATCGCCGGTCAGAATGTTACCCCAGTTACCCTGGCAGTCGATCAGCAGATCTTTCTGACCAAGCTGTACCAGCGCATCGCCAATCGAAGCGTCGCCGTGTGGGTGAAACTGCATCGTGTGGCCGACGATATTTGCCACCTTATTGTAGCGACCATCATCCATGCGCTTCATCGAGTGCAGGATACGTCGCTGTACGGGTTTCAGACCATCTTCGACATGGGGCACGGCGCGCTCCAAGATTACATACGAAGCGTAATCAAGAAACCAATTCTTATACATTCCCGTAAGTTTTCGTGTGCCGCTTGCATCCTCCATCAGCTTGCCGAACTTTCCGTTCGAAGCCTGTGTGGTGGGCTCTTCGGCTACGATTACCTCATCGGTTATAATGTTCTTTTCGTCCATTTATTGTTTTGTTTTCTCTTATTCCAAATCAAAAAAAGCTTAAATCGCATCGGCCTCGGTCGAGTTGTACTTGTCCATATTCTCGATCAAATCCTCCTCGATACGCAGGTTGTCGATGATGAAGTTCTGGCGATCGAACGTATTCTTGCCCATATAGAACTCCAACATATCGTGAATGGGATCATCTTTGGTCAGGCGCACCTTATCCAATCGCATCTTCTCGCCGATAAATTCACCAAACTCTTCGGGTGAAATCTCACCAAGACCTTTGAATCGAGTGATCTCGGCTGTCGCACCGCACTTGATAATTGCACGCTGCTTCTCCTCCTCGCTGTAACAATAGTGGGTCTCTTTCTTGTTGCGCACGCGGAACAGTGGGGTTTGCAACACGTAGAGGTGGCCCTGACGAATAACATCGGGGAAGAATTGCAGGAAGAAGGTCATCATTAGCAGTCGAATATGCATACCATCGACATCGGCATCGGTTGCGATAATCACCTTGTTGTAGCGCAGGTTATCCATGTCCTCCTCGATGTTGAGGGCTGCCTGTAACAAGTTGAACTCCTCATTGTCATAGACCACCTTTTTGGTCAGGCCGAAGCAGTTTAGAGGCTTACCGCGTAATGAGAAGACAGCTTGTGTCTGCACATCGCGGCTCTTTGTAATAGAACCCGATGCCGAGTTACCCTCTGTGATGAAGATCATCGACTCCTCTGCACGATCGTTCTTGTCGCAGAGGTGAATCTTGCAGTCGCGCAACTTTTTGTTGTTGAGCGAAACCTTCTTTGCAATTTCGCGAGCCTTTTTCTGTACGCCCGAAATAGCCTTACGCTCCTTCTCGTTTTCGAGAATCTTCTTGTTGAGCACACCTGCCGTATCGGGATGCTTATGCAGATAGTTGTCCAACTCCAACTTGAGGAAGTCGATAACATATTGACGTACGGTTGGGCCCTCGGGCTCCATATCCTTCGATACAAGACGAGTCTTGGTCTGCGAGTCAAAACCGGGCTCCTCGACATTGACGCTGATAGCAGCTACAATCGAGGTACGTACATCCGACGGATCGTAATCCTTCTTGTAGAACTCCTTAACGACCTTCGCAACCGCCTCTCGCAGAGCCGCCTGATGCGTACCGCCACGGAAGGTGTTCTGGCTATTCACGAACGAGTAATAGGTCTCGCCGTAGCTCGTACCGTGCGTAATTGCCACCTCGATATCCTTGCCTTTGAGGTGGATGATAGGGTAGAGAGGCTCCTCGCCCGACATATTTTCGGTCAGCAGATCCAATAGACCATTCTTCGAGTGATACGATGTGCCGTTGAATTTAATCGTTAGACCCTGATTCAGATATGTATAGTTGCGCAGACGCTGCTCGATATACTCCATGTGATACTCGTAATGACCAAATACA
>JAFPAT010000067.1 GCA_017425655.1 Rikenellaceae bacterium
ATCGCAAATATAGCGAAAATTGCCTATTTTTGTATCGCTATAAACAGACTTCTATATGCAATTTCGTACACAAATTCAAATAGAGCCTTCGACATTACGACTCAACCACTCAAATCGGGTGCTGATGATCGGCTCGTGTTTCTCGGAGCATATCGCCGAGCGAATGGTCTGCGTAGGCTTTCACGTTGCCAATAATCCGTTCGGAATATTGTTCAATCCTGCATCGATTGCGGCAACTATCGAGCGTTTGGCATCGGGCAAATTTTATACAATCGATGATTTGCTGAACAATAATGACCGATGGTTTTCATATGATTTTCACGGTGATTTTGCTGCACGTTCGGCCGAGTCGGCATTGACGAAGATGAATCGTGCAGTCGAGCAGGGCGCAGAGGCGTTGGCGGCGGCAGATTGCGTGGTGCTCACACTCGGCACGTCGTGGGTCTATCGCTTGAAAACGGGTGGCGTTGTAGCTAACTGCCACAAGATGTCGGCACAACTTTTCGAGCGAGAATTGATGAGTGTCGAACAGATTGTGTCGATGCTTGATGGAGTGATAGCTAAACACTTGAACAATAAGCGTGTAATACTGACCGTCAGCCCTGTTCGCCACGTCGCTGACGGCCTTGACCAGAACTCGTTGAGCAAAGCGATTCTGCGTATTGCGGTGGAGCAATTGGTGCGCAAACGAACGGAGGTGAGCTATTTCCCCTCGTTTGAAATTATGAATGACGATCTTCGAGATTATCGATTCTACGAACGCGATATGGTGCATCCGTCATCGGTTGCGATTGATTATATTTGGGAGTGCTGGCGCGCATGGGCTATTGATCCCGATGCGGAGGATGCGATGCGTGAGGCGGAACGCATTTGGACTGCGGCCAAACATCGCCCCACGGAGCCTGATTCGCAATCACACCGCGAGTTTTGCCAACGAATGGCAGAGCGTATTGATCGTCTTGCCGTGAGCTATCCTACGGTCGATTGGCCGAGAGTGCGACCATTTTTTCTTGTAGCGACCAAATAAATTGCCTAAATCACACGCTGACTCGCATTAATTTCGTATCTTTACGGCTCAAATTTGAGAAAATGAGATTTTTAACAATTCTAATACTTGCATTTGCTCCTCTCTGCTCGCTTTGCGCGCAGAGCAACTCTTCGGTTGTCGCATCAAAGACTGATAATGCCGAAGCTCCCCGACTGATTGTCAATATCGTTGTCAGTCAGATGCGTTACGACTTTTTGTCGCGCTTCGAGAAGGGCTTTGGCGAGGGCGGTTTTAAGCGTTTTATGCGCGAAGGTACTTCGTACGAAGAGAGCTATTACAACTATATGACCACCACGACTCCCGCATCGTTGGCTACGATGACCACGGGAGCTAATCCGGCGATTCACGGCGTAACGAGCTCTTATTGGATCGATTATACTACGGGTCGCAAGATTTCGTTGATCGACGACCGCTCGATGCGAGGTTTGGACTGCGATGATGGTCGTGGCTGTTATTCGAATGGCAACCTCGTCGTTCCGACCTTTGCCGATGCTTTGATGGACTATTCGCCCAACAGCCGAGTGATGACAATCGCCAGCGATCCTATGTCGGCAGTTGTTATGGGCGGTCAAACTTCGGATGTCTATTGGATCGATGATTCGCGCTGCAGTTGGGCAACTTCGACCGCCTATAAACCGATGCTTCCCGGTTGGGTTTCGGACTATAACGACGAGCGATATAATGCCTCGTTCCTCAATTATAAATGGACACTGCTCAACGATAAGGATGTCTATGTCAATCGTCGCTACTCGCGTTTGGAACCTGTAAATGCAACTGAACCGGCGCCGAAGAAACGCGGTCTGTTGTCGCGAATGTTTACCAAGCAGGTGATTTCGCGCGACTATGATAAGATTTTGACAACCCCTGCGGGTAATACGATTGTCTTTGAGTTTGCGCGTCGTGCGTTGATTCACGAACAGCTGGGTAAGGACGAAATTACCGATGTGCTCAATATCTGTCTTGATGCTCCGCGCTATATTGGCGAGATGTATGGCCCTGAATCTATGGAGGTTGAGGATATGTTCTACCGCTTGGATGCCGATTTGGAGGAGTTCCTTGGCTTTGTCTTTGCACAGGCCGATAAGCCCGAAGATGTGTTGGTGGTACTCACTTCGGATCACGGATCGAGCGACTCGTACGATCTGGGCGATGAGCCACGCGAGAGATTCAACCCTCGCCAATTCTGTGTGATTCTTAATAGCTTTATGATTGCGCAGTGGGGCGCGGGAGATTGGGTTGTCGATTATGTCGATCGTCAGCTATTCCTGAATCGCAACCTCATTTATAGCAAAAACCTCAATTTGGAGGAGGTACAGAACCGTATTGCGGCCTTTGCGTTGCAGTTTCGAGGTATTTCTCACGTTATTACATCGACTGCGATGCAAAATAGCTACTTCGGTGCTTCGTATGCGCAGATGATGCAGAACAGTTTCTATCCGCGTCGTTCGGGCGATTTGACTATTAACCTTATGGCGGGTTGGATCGAGGAGCGAGAGGACGACGAGGCTCGTGCGCGTTCAGGCTCGATGTATGGTTATGATACTCACGTGCCTATGATGTGGTTGGGCTGGAATGTGCCTGCGGGTCGCAAGGTGTATCGCTCGGTAGATATGTGCTCGTTGGCTCCGACTTTGGCGCGTATTGTGCGTATCGGTCGTCCTATTGCATCGACATCGCTGCCGTTGGAGGAGATTATCGGAGCGGAATAAATGATTGAGAAACAAAAAAATCAATAATGGATAAAATTCAAGAAGAGATTATCGAGGAGTTCTCGATTTTCGAAGATTGGCTCGATAAATATGACTATCTGATCGGTTTGAGTGAGGATGTTCCGCAAATTGCAGCTGAACATCGCACCGATCAATATGTGATTGACGGATGTCAGTCGCGTGTGTGGGTTGATGCCGAACTGCGCGATGGTAAGGTCTATTATTCGGCCGATAGTGATGCTATTATCACCAAGGGCATTATTGCGCTGCTGATTCGTGTGATGAATGGTCGTACGCCTGCTGAATTGTTGGCTACCGACCTCTATTTTATCGATCGCATCGGTCTGCGTGAGAACCTTTCGCCTACGCGCAGCAATGGTCTGTTGGCGATGATCAAGCAGATGCGAATGTATGCTCTGGCTTTTGAGGCTCGCGAAAAATAAAAGTGTATCGAAATGAGTATGACTGCCGAGGAAATTTTGCGCGTCGAACGCGATATCGTTCTGACGTTGAAGAATATATATGACCCGGAGATCCCTGTTAATGTCTATGATCTGGGTCTTATTTACGAGATTGACTTTACGCCCGATGGTGTAGCTACAATTCGTATGACCCTCACTGCTCCTAACTGCCCGATGGCCGATATTTTGGTTGAGGATGTCAATACGCAGGTAGCAAAGATCAATGGCGTAGAGAAGGTTAATGTGATTTTGACTTTCGAGCCACCCTGGGATCGTTCGATGATGAGCGAGGAGGCTCTTTTGGAACTGAATCTTTTGTAGCCGCTTTGTTGAGAGTGGTGTAAGTGATAGATATTAAACATAACTAACCGATTGCTGGATCAATGCGCCGTAGTGATGATACTTCGCTTTTGTGCCTGCTGTGGAGTGTGGCGGGGTGGCCCGAGGGTTGCTATCGCTCGACCGATGGGCGCGAAATAGAGGTTATCGATGCGGGTGAAATTATCGATGAAAATTCGGTGGCTTTGGGCGCACGAGTGAAGATTGATGGTTGCTTGTGCAGCGGAGCGATAGCTTTGGGCGATGAGCGTGCCGATGTGGCAGGTGTCATCGCTCGTTTTACAACTGAACGTAGGGTAGTTATGCTCGATAGCTCGGGTACTCAACTGCCTGTTGTGCAGATTGAAATTGACGATGAGGTGCGTCGAATGTACAACCGTCTGCGTTGTGGAGCATCGCACTTTTATTGTGGCGAACGCCTGCGCGAAATGGATTCGTTACACCGATCGGACCTTTTTACGGGATTGGTCTTTGATCGTATCGCTCGCAAAAATGGCGATATCGAAAAGATTTTTAATGATTGCCAGAAGGATTGGAATCAGACTCTCTATGTTATGCTTTTCCGCGTTATGGGCGATGTGCGTAATCGTGAGGCTTATATGGAGCTTGCGCGACGTGTTCCGTATCGTATCATTCAGCGTGAGCGTGAGGCGGCACGTGCGGCGGAAGCGATGTTGCTCTGCGCTTCGGGTCTGTTGGATCAATATGAGGATGATGACTATCTGCATCGTCTGAAAGCCGATTTTTTCTATCTCTCTCACAAGTACAATATTGAGCCTATGCGCGCAAGCCAATGGACACTTACGGGCGTTTTGCCGCGTAACCATCCTGTGTTGCGACTCTCGCAGATGGCCTCGTTGCTTTGCAGTAGCGAATTACTCTTCTCGAAGGTGATCGATTGTTGTACGGCCGATGATGTCAGCCGATTGTTTATGACCGAAGCGGCCGATTATTGGACTACGCACTATATTCCTGCCCGCCAATCGATGAGTGGTGTAAAGCGATTGGGACGTGCGAAAGCTCATCTCGTTGGCATTAATCTGGTTGCGCCGATGCAATTTTTCTATTCGGCCCGTACGGGACGTGAGGAGTTGCGCACTCGTGCGGTGGAACTTTTAGAGAGCATACCGGCCGAGGATAATCGCTTTATTCGCGGCTGGCAGGGTGAGGGTGTTCCGGTTCAGAGTGCCTTTGATACGCAGGCTTTGTTGCAACTTTTCAATGAATATTGTGCCGAAGGCCGTTGTTGTGCGTGCAGATTGGGACGTAGATTGATAAAAAAGAGCGTAAAAAAGTGAATTATCGCGAAAAAGCGTTATCTTTGTATGATTAACTAATTAGATATTCAAATGGGTATTTTAGAGAAAACCATTAAACTGTTCTTGGGCTCGAAGTCGGATAAAGACCGTAAGTTGGTTCAGCCTTTTGTAGAACAGATCAAAAAGAGATATGTCGATATAGACAAAATGACCAATGATGAACTGCGTGAGGCAAGTGCATCGTTGCGTCGTCAGATAGCCGAGTTTATTGCTCCCGAGGAGAACGAGATCGCGGCATTGAAGCGCGAGTTGGAGCAGCCCGAACCTGCGTTCGAGCAGGCTGATATCCGTGAGCGCGAGAAGGCAAAGGATAAGTGGCTTGCCGACAAGGAGAGCAAGGGTAAGCGTATCGAGGAGTTGAAAAAGGAGGTTAATCGCAAGATTGAGGAGAAACTCTATCACATCCTGCCCGATGCTTTTGCAATTATGAAATCAACCGCACGCCGTTTCTCGCAGAGCGAGGAGGTTCTTGTTACGGCCAATCAGTTCGATAAGGATTTGGCGGCTCGCAAGGATTTCGTGTCGATCAATGAGGAGGGCAAGGCTGTCTATAAGAATAGCTGGATCGCAGGTGGCAACCTTCTGACTTGGAATATGGTGCACTATGACAGCCAGCTCTTCGGTGGTGTTGTTCTGCACTTGGGTCGTGTCGATGGCCTGAAAAATTCGGACGACAAGAATCTTCGCGGTCGTATTGCCGAGATGGCTACAGGTGAGGGTAAGACGCTGGTGGCTACATTGCCCGTATTCCTCAATGCATTGGCTGGCAAGGGTGTTCATGTAGTTACGGTGAATGACTATCTGTCGCGTCGAGACTGCGAGTGGATGGGCCCGATGTATCAGTTCCATGGTCTGACAGTCGATTGTATCGATATGCATAAGCCCAATACCGACGAGCGTCGCAAGGCTTACCAGGCAGATATTACCTTCGGTACAAACAATGAGTTTGGTTTCGACTATTTGCGTGATAATATGGCTTCGTCGCCTGCTGATTTGGTACAACGCGAGAATCTGCACTATGCAATTGTCGATGAGGCCGACTCGATCTTGATCGATGATGCTCGTACTCCGTTGATCATTTCGGGTCCTGTCCCCAAAGGCGAGGATCAGATGTTTGAGCAGTATTGCCCCGTAGTTGAGCGCCTGTATAACTTGCAGAAGAACTTCGTTACGCAATTGGTTGCCGAGGCTCGTAAGTTGATTACAGACGGCAAGACCGAGGAGGGTGGTATCATTCTCTATCGCGCTCATAAGGGTCTTCCGAAGTATAAACCTCTGATCAAATATTTGAGTGAGCCGGGCGTTAAGGTGTTGATGCAGAAGACCGAGAATGTCTATATGGCTGATAACAATCGCCGTATGCCCGAAATTACCGATGAGTTGTACTTCGTTATTGATGAGAAACTTCACTCGGTAGAACTTACAGATAAGGGCCATGAGGTATTGTCGAAGAGCGTTGGCGAGGAGAATTTCTTCGTTCTTCCCAATATTGGCGATGCTGTTGCCGAGTTGGAGAAGGCCGATCTGACAGCCGAGGAGAAGGCAGCAAAGCGTGATGAGGTTATCAACGACTATGCAGTTAAGTCGGAGCGCGTTCATACCGTTCAGCAGTTGCTCAAAGCATACGCGATGTTCGAGAAGGATGTCGAATATGTGGTTATGGAGAATAAGGTTAAGATCGTCGATGAGCAGACGGGCCGTATTTTGGATGGCCGCCGTTATTCTGACGGTCTGCATCAGGCTATCGAGGCGAAGGAGCATGTTAAGGTTGAGGCTGCGACGCAGACCTTTGCAACTATTACGTTGCAGAACTACTTCCGTATGTACCACAAGTTGTCGGGTATGACCGGTACGGCAGAGACCGAGGCAAGTGAGTTCTGGAGCATTTACGGTTTGGATGTCGTGGTTATCCCGCCCAACCGCCCGATTATCCGTGATGACCGTGATGATCTGATCTATAAGACCAAACGTGAAAAGTATAACGCTGTAATCGACGAGATTACCGCTACGGTTAAGACGGGTCGCCCCGTTCTGGTTGGTACAACTTCGGTCGAGATCTCGGAGTTGTTGAGCCGAATGTTGAAGTTGCGTGGCATTAAGCACAATGTGCTGAATGCAAAGCAGCACCAGTTGGAGGCGCAGGTTGTCTTGGAGGCAGGTCGTGCGGGTCAGGTTACCATTGCTACCAATATGGCAGGTCGTGGTACCGATATTAAGCTGCCGAAGGAGGTAATCGAGGCAGGCGGTTTGGCAATTATCGGTACCGAACGCCACGAGTCGCGTCGTGTCGATCGTCAGTTGCGTGGTCGTGCGGGTCGTCAGGGCGATCCGGGTTCGTCGCAGTTCTTCGTTTCGTTGGAGGATGATCTGATGCGTCTGTTTGGCTCGGAGCGTATCGCTTCGATGATGGATCGTATGGGTGTTCAGGAGGGCGAGGTTATTCAGGCTTCGATGATGTCGAAGGCTATCGAGCGCGCCCAGAAGAAGGTTGAGGAGAATAACTTCGGTATTCGTAAGCGTCTGTTGGAGTATGACGATGTTATGAACTCGCAGCGTGAGGTTATCTATACTCGTCGTCGCCACGCTCTATATGGCGAACGTATCGATATTGATCTGAATA
>JAFPAT010000068.1 GCA_017425655.1 Rikenellaceae bacterium
CCCTTTGTTACCATTGTACCGTCGCTGAATGCGTTCAGACCGAACGAGATATTCTGCTTCCAGAGGGTGAATGACACGAAGCGCCAGCGCAACTCGGCGTTGTACGATGCCATATCAAGACCCTGCACGCGGTTACGCATAATACCGCGCACTGTACGGAAACCGCCCATACCATCGCGATCATAGGTCGGACCAACGGTTGTCATATAAGGCAGCACGTAGTAGGGCGCCTTGTTACCAAACGTACCCTCATAATTCAAGCGGTAAGCAAAAGTCAGTCTGTCGCGGTTGAGGATGGGGATGTAGTGGCGGAACGTAGCCGAATATTTGTAGTAGGGATTGGTTGTACCCAACCACTTGGGAGCCATCATTACGTGAGCCTCGGCCCAGATACCGCGTGAAGGAGCACCCTCCTTATCGCGGGTGTCGAACAACAGACCTACGCGAACGGTGCTGTTCAGACCGCCGTCAGCCTCCGAATCCTTGATGATGCCCCAATCGCGATACTGCTCGAAGAGCGTAGGCTCCGATGCGGGGAACATCTTATTTTCGTCTTTGTTCTTGTTGATCTTCTCGCGGTTGATAGCACCCTGCTTGAAGTAGCTCAAATGGTAGCCTGCCTCCCACGACAGAGGAGTGTTGCCGATCTTACCAACGAAATCGGCCTTGAACAGAGCTGCTAATCGGTTAGTACGATACTTCGGGGTGTAGATATACATATCATCTTTCTTCTTGCCATCAAGCACCTTCTGGTAATCGTAGTACGACTGATAGCCGTTGAAGCCATAGAAGTCCATCGCCTTATCGTTGGTGATGGTCAGCGCAGTCGAGAAACGCACGCCGGGAATCCAGAAGCGGTTGTCGTACGACACAACGTACAATTGCGAACCCTTGGTAAAGAACGATGCCTCGAAATACCACTGCTGACGTGTATTGGGATAGGTCGAGCCATCGCCAAAGTCATAGATGTTGAGCAGTGCGCCGAGCTGGAAACCCTTATCGGCATCGAACGCTACGGCAGGTAGCGGACCGAAGTTATAACCGGTTTTGATAATCTCTTTTTTCGCAGGGACAGGAGCCTCATTTTCGATATTCTGCGCCTGGATGTTTGTCGCAAAAAGTGCTGCGACGAGCAGGATAGCAAGCTTTTTCATAGTCTGCCAATGTTTATTTGTTAAATATAATCTCTCGGATTTTCTTGTATTTGCCACGCAGATTCTTATCCGACAAGAAGCGGATGTCGGAGATAATCAGGCGAGCCAAACGCCACGTCTCGTGCGCAACGATCGGTGCAGGCAATAACAACAGCGTAAAAGGCAGAGCCCACTGCCAAGGCATAACGATATATGCAATGATCGAATAGATGATCATCAGCACGGGCCACAGTACCAAATTAACCAAATAGCGCACCGAGTTGCGGAAGGCATGATCCTTCATCTTCTTGAAGATCAAACCCAAAACAGCCTTTACGGGCAAGGTAAAGACCGATGCAACGAGGCAATAGGGTAGAATTGCGATAAAGAAGATCAACTTCAAAAGGCGCGACCAGAAGGGGTACTTGATCGACACCGATCCAAGCGAAATGTGCTTCGAGCGACGAATCTCTGCCGCCTCACGACCGAGTTTCAAAAGCTCGGCAGCGCGCTCCGGCTCGCTCTCCTTCATATTCGAAAGCTTCCATACGGTACGATTGTTCGCTTTGAAATGGACATCAAGCGGATGAAGGTTGGCATTCTCTGAAAGGTTTCTCACCAAACGAGCCTGCTTCTTCACGGCCGCTGCGCAAATTTCGTATGTAGCCGCATAGTCCTCATCATCGGGAATATAGAATATCGACGACTTCATTCGCTCGGTAAGCATATCGCGCAACAGATTGATCTGAATCTGGGGCTCATAGAACGAGTGCTCCTCGACAAATTCTCCGATATTGATCGGCTCGCCAATCTGCACACGCACTGTAGAACGGAAACGGAAGAAACTGCCATAGCGAATACCGACGGGAACGATATATAGCGGCATATCGGGCATCAGCTCCTGCGCCTGGAAAGCAATGCGGAAGATACCCTTCGAGAGCGGCAGCGACGAATATTTCGCCTGGTGTGTGCCCTCGGGGAAGATGCAGAAGGGAACGCGATCGCGCAGTACATCAACCGCCTTCGAGATAGTTTCATTATTCTTCTTAACCTCATCAATGCCATCGCGCATACGCATAATCGGCATAATTTTCAGGAAGTTGAAGATCTTTGCCAACGTCGGATTCTTGAAGATGTCGGCACGTGCCACAAAGACCTTTGGCTTACGATCCATCGCCAAGATCACCAATGCGTCCATCAGCGCGTTGGTATGGTTCGGGGCATAGATCACTGCGCCATTCTGCGGCACACGCTCCAATCCGTCATATCGCACATTGCGATATGAGAGTTTCAGTACGAAATCGACATAATAGCGCAGAAAGCTATACAGCCAATTGTAGTCCTGTATCTTTTTCTCTTTTTTGCTCATAGTTGATTATTCGTTCAGCGGAGTTCGACGGAAGAAATACGATACGGTCAAACCCGATATGATATGCCAAATGCCCCACCAAGCGGTGATGAAGAGCATACCTCCATAATGTCCGTGCCAAATCTCGGGAGGGAAGATCGCCGAATTAAAGAGCAGAATCAGGCCCAAACCCGAATTCTGAATACCAACCTCAACGGTCAGCGAGCGACGATCGGCCTGCGATACCTTTGCCAACTTGCCGCCAAAATAACCCGTAGCCAACGCTGCGCCATTGTGGAGCAGAACGACGAAGAAGACATAGAAGATGTTGTCAAGGAAGATCTGGAAATTCTGCGAGAACGATACGATCACCATACCGAGGAACAACAGAATCGAGATCACCTGCGCAGGCTTGGTAATCTTCTTTGTTGCATTGGGGAAGTAGTGTGCGAAGATCAAACCCAGTACGATGGGCACACCGAGCAACAGCAGAATCTGCTCCAACATCGGCAGGAAGGGAATCACCAGACGCGGAATATCGTTATGTACGGCGATAATCGAGCTATACAGCGAACCCCAAACGAAGAAGTTGATCGGGGTAATGATGGGGGCTGTTGCTGTTGTAATTGCAGTCATCGAAACCGACAATTCAACATTGCCCTTCGAGAGCGACGACATAAAATTCGAGATGTTACCACCGGGGCACGAAGCCACCAGAATCATACCCAATGCCAACATCGGAGTAATCAGCGGGCTCAAAGCCAAAGCGACAGCAAATGTAATGGCGGGCAGAGCGATCCACTGCAACAATACGCCTACGATAACCGATTTGGGGTTGGTAAATACCTTTTTGAATGTGTCAAGCTTGATGCCGAGAGCTACACCGAACATCACAAAGGCAAGTATGATATTTACGATCATCATACCTCCCTCACCGAAGTTCAGGATGACGGTGTTTAGTGCTTCTAACTGTTCTTTCATAATAAATAGTCGCGGCCACAGCCGCATGGGTTAAGGTGTTTAAGGATTAAATCTAACTGCTTTGTGCCCTTTTTGACCACTCCAGCAGTCCTTATTTTCAACTTTTAGTCAAAAATATTTTACAAATATAACAATAAATACCCATATCGCAGTCAAGAACGCTCGTCAAAACGCCACTTCAATCCCCAATTTAAGTATATATACCTATCGGATTTTATGCGACTTCGCCCTCGCCGAAGAACATCCGACGAGGGGCGAATCCCATTTTTCGATAGTATTGATATTGCCTGTTAAGAGGCGCGGCTATTGTTTGATGCTATCTCCCGTA
>JAFPAT010000069.1 GCA_017425655.1 Rikenellaceae bacterium
TCCTCGTCGGTCATTGCGTCCATCAAACCCGAAAATACGCGGATGCTACCGTCGCCGCACGCGAAAGCATTGACTTCGTTGGTCAGATATACCTTAAAGTTGAGGTTCAGGCCGTCGGCACCTTTAAGATTCTTAACGAGTTTGTTAAGACGTTGTGTATATTTCGATGTCGAAGGAGCAACCGAATACTGCTGATCCTGATAAACCATATATTCGCTACACATCTGCGCTACCTGCGCGTCGGTAATCGACATTGACGCAGCTAAATTTGCTCCTGCGCTAATCAGTTTCGAGGTATTGAGCGAGCCGCACGCAGTCAGCGTCAGCGAGCAGAGAACGATAAGTAAAAGACGTTTCATAATCGTAATTTTTAGTTTTGTTCCAATGCACAAATATAATAATTTTTCGAAAAAATCGTACTCTCGATTTAACTTTTCGTATCTTCGTGCGTCATATAGTCAAAAGCACACCCAAATTAACTGATGACAACAATCCAACGCCGATAATCCGCATTGATAACTCGATAAATTGAAAAAAGCCGCACTCCGAAAAGCGCGGCTTTTTTGTTTATTGAGTATCGAAGATTTACCTCTTCTTTGCAAGCACCTCACACTGATCTATTTGGTTGCCATTGCGGTCGAGCAACGTCAGTACCAAATGTTTCTTGTCTGCAGCGAGGTGAATTGCACCCACGGTCTGCGGACCTTCGTACCACGTTGCACGAATCTTATCCTCGTTCTGCTTGGGCATATCCTTGATCGCCTGACCACGCTCGTTGTCCGACGAGGGCAACTGAACATAGACCGTACCGCGCTTACCGTCGGTCGCCTCACCTGCGTAGAGGGGTGCAGTGCGCACGTAGATATGGTTGTTGCCCGCCAGCGCGAGATCAACGCCCAACTCATCGAACAGCTCGCACCAACGACCATACTGCGAGCTCTTGCCGTCGTGTCCGAAGAACCACTGATAGTGCTCGCAGACGATCACGTAACGAGCCTTGTTCTGCTCCACGACCTTACGTACCCAGGCTTGTGCCTCGGCCAGACCTTCGTCCTTGCGCATCACCTCGTTGTTGAGCATAATGAACAGCGCATCACCGTAATAGAAGTAGTAGCAAACGCCCATCTCGTCGCCGTAACCGTTTCGCGGATAGAAGTTTGCGTCGCGGATAAATGCATTCGACTGACCATTGACGCGAGTCATATTGTCGTGGTTGCCATTGACACCTGCCCACATATAGTCGTGGAATGGTTTGCGCGAGTAGAGATCCGACCAGAATGAGTAGCTACCGCCCCAAGCGGTGATGTCGCCGAGGTGGAGCACCCAATCAATCGAAGGATCATATTTTTCGACCGTCGAGATCATCGCCATACCTGCATCGACGCGGTGGGGCAGTGGCGTATAGGCGTGAAAATCAGAGATCAAGCACGCGCTCCACTCCTTTGCACCCGAGGTGCGGAAGTGGCGCGGCTCACTCCACTCGTCGCCTGCGCCGATCGAGTAGATGTAGTCGGTATTGGGGCGCAGACCGTTGAGTGTAACCTCGCACTTTGTGAATCGAGCATCTTCGTTGTATGTTTTGCCTTGTGGCGTTTTCGACGAAATGCCGTCGTAGGTGGTGCAGAGGTGCGTTGCGGCCTCGACCACACGGGCACGTTTCCAAGCGGTGTCGTTCGCGCGAGTGTAGCGCACCGAGGTTGCGTCAGAGAGGGTGTCGATGCCCCAACTGATATTGATGCTGTTGCGGGTGTCCTGATCGGGACAAGCCACGACCGTAAACGGACTTGCGGGCAGCTGCGCCGCGAGAGAACTGATGGCGAAGATCGCCGCGAGAGTCGAGAATATGCGTTTCATTTTCGATTAGAGTTTTTTGATTCTTTGAAGGCAAATTTACAAAATTTTATTGATTAAACTGCTATTTTGTGTTTTTAAACTTCGTTAATGAATTAAAAAATTCATTATATTTGCAAAAATATAAACCTACGTAAAATGAAAATCCTGATTCTCAACGGCCCCAACCTCAATTTGCAGGGCCGACGCGATACCGATATCTACGGCACCGAAACCTTCGAGGAATTTATCGAGCGTCTGCGCGCTGCATTCTCGGAGTGCGAGGTGGACTATTTCCAATCGAATATCGAGGGCGAGCTGATCGACCAGCTCCATAAATCAATCGGCCGCTACGATGGCGTGGTGCTCAATGCGGGCGGCTACACCCATACGGCTGTGGCGCTGGCTGACGCTGTGGGTGCAGTTTCGACACCCGTGGTTGAGGTGCATATCTCGTCGATTCTGGCTCGTGAGGAGTTCCGCCACGTGTCGCTCATCGCCCCGCGTGCCGTTGGCTCGATAATGGGTTTCGGACTGGATTCGTACCGCCTCGGAATGTTGGCTCTCGGAGCAAAGCAGACATCGAAAATGTAAAACCGTAAAGCACGATGCAGCTCAAAGACAAGGTGGTGAGTGGTGTGGCGTGGAGCGCAGCCGAGAAGATCGGATCGATGCTCCTGCAAATGGTCGTCAGCTTTGTGCTGGCGGGACTGCTCGTACCTGACGATTACGGCACGATGGCCGTGTTGGTGGTCTTTGCTACGGTGTCGTTGCTCATTGTCGATAGCGGATTTTCGCAGGCGCTGATCCGCAAGCCCGAACCGACCCAAACCGATTACACCTCGGTCTTTGGGTTTAATCTGGTGGTGTCGTGGGTGTTGTATGCACTGCTGGTGGCAGGGTCGTTTCCATTAGCGGCCTATTACGATCAGCCCGAAATGACGCGTATTGCGCCGGTACTCTTCTTATTGTTGCCGGTCAATGCAATGTGCGTGATCCAAAATACAATCCTCACTCGCACGTTCGCCTTCCGTAAGCTCTCGACCATTACATTCCTCTCGTCGCTCGTGGCGGGCGTGGTGTCGATCACCATTGCGGTTTTGGGTGGTGGCCTATGGGCGTTGGTGTTCCAGCGATTACTGACGTTAGTGGTCAAGGCAATATTGCTCTGGTGGTGGGGAGATTGGCGACCGAGTGGAGGTTGGAGTCTGCGCCCTCTGCGCGAAATGTTCCCTTATAGTTCGCGTCTGTTGGCAACCGATCTGCTGAATGGTATCTACAACAATATCTCATCGCTGTTTATCGGTCGAATGTACACGCTACAACAACTCGGCTACTTCTCGCAGGCGCAGA
>JAFPAT010000070.1 GCA_017425655.1 Rikenellaceae bacterium
ACAGTCGAAGCCCGCCTCGTGAGCCGTGTGAATGGCGCGACCGAAGTCCTTGGCAACTTCTGCGATCTCGCTCTTGCGCATACGACGCACGGGGGTATAGGCATACATATTGATGCCCGTCGAGGGACCGATCGGAATCTGTCCGGCGGTAGAGTAGTGAGTCATATTTCCGCAGTGGCCGATCTGAATCGAAGCCGCAGCACCTGCCTCGTGTACCGCGTCGGTGATATCCTTCAACCCGGGAACAATCTCGGGACGCAGCCAAAGCTGTTTGTCGAACGACAGACCGCTACGGCACACCGCAGCGTATGCCAACGTGGTCATACCGATACCGCCTTTGGCTACGCTTACGTGGTAATCTTTCAACTGTTGCGTGGGGCCGAACTTATCGCCCATTGACTCGAAAGCTGCCGAGCGAATAGTGCGGTTGCGCAGGGTAACGTTGCCCAATTTGTAGGGCGTAAAGAGCTTTGATTCTTTTAGTTTGTTATCTTCCATCTTATTAATAATTAATATATGAAAGGAATAATCTTTTTACGTTTCAATTGGGTGAACTCTTCGCCAAACTCCTTTTGGTAGCGACGATAGAGCGATGCCGAGCGCGGACCGAGGTTTGCGAATGTCCACCACGCGAAGATCACACCTGCCCACGACCACGAGGCGATAGCGAAACCGACCCACTCTAAAAATTCACCGAAGTAGTTTGCCGACGATACGTAGCGGAACATACCGCCCATCGGGATATAGTGGCGTGTATCGCCCTCTTTGCGCAGGTGGCGAATGATATAGTCCGAGTGGAGATTGATCACCATACCCGCAATGAATACCAGCGCACCGATGATGAATTGCGGCGACCAAAGCCACTCGACGGTATAGCGATCGGCAGGTGCAAGGTAGAAGATCCAGCATCCCTGCATCAGTGCATTCAGGGTATTGAAAATTGCGCCCATCAGAATAATTCCGAGTGGCATTTTCGACTTGCCGCGAATAAGGAACGGGAAAATGAACGAACGCTGGAAGTAGTGCGTCTGGAAGAGCAGGAACAGAGCCAGCGGTGCAGCCTCCCAGGTGCGCTCCGATGCGAGCCAGAGAGCGGTCATCGCTACAAATACGGGGGCCTCCATCAATACCCAGCCGATGCGGTTGGGTACGGGCGCTCCGAAACGGCGATCAAACAACATTCCGTAGCCTGCCTCGACAAAGTAGAGTGCCACGAAGACGACCAAAGCCGATGCGGCCATCGCCCAGAGGAAGGTGTTATAAGTTTCGATACTCATCATAATCAATCGATAGTTTGGGATTGCGCCCGAATTGAGTTGTTTGCGTGCTCGTATCGGACTATTTCAATCTGCAAATTTAGCAATTTTTCCTTAATATAGATATAGTATCGGGCGACATTCGACTTTTCGACCCAACATCTTGGCATATTTTATGAATGTGGTGTTGTTGGCAGAGCCATTGCTCGGCTGCGATGCTGCATTTTTTTGTAGAGTAGAGTGCGGTGCGCGTTATGATAAATTAATAACAGTAATGGACAAAAACAACAAGAGTGGTGGTTGCTGTGGCTCTACCACGAAATGCGACGACAAGTCGAAAGCAACGACCACAAAGAGACCCGAAGCGAACGAGAAGCCGAAGAAATAACTCTCACCACTTATCTCTTTGGTTTGATCGATCCCTTTTCGGTCCGGCCGCACCTATATTGGGTGCGGCTTTTTTGTCTTTCAAAACTCAAAAATAAAATACAAAATTATTGTTAGCAATTTGCTCTCTGGTGTAAGTGAGTGCGCAAGTCGGTTCGGGATAATCGGATTTTTTTACGAAATCAAAGATTTCGTAACGACCAAACATCATTAAAAAAATGCAAATAAATCTAAAAAAAATGATCGAAAAATTTGGAAATTTGAGATTCATTATTGTATCTTTGTGATATCAAAATGATATTATTTCGAACTATAGAATTTAACAATTAAAATTTATACAACTATGACAAACGAAAATTACACCTATTCAGGCTGGAAAATGAACGGTTTTCTGGCGCTATTTATGATCCTCGCAACTCTCGCGGTGGCTATTGCGTCGATCGCTTGGTCGGTCAATCTCGAAGGTAATGCCGTACCCTCGACCATCGCGGCAGTGGTGGGCGTGCTGCTGTTCTTCGCGTCGATTATTATGTCGCCCGGCTTTATGATGCTCGAACCCAACGAGGCTCGCGTGCTGTTGTTCTTTGGTAAGTATCGCGGTACGTTCTATGAAACGGGCTTCTGGTGGGTAAACCCCTTTATGACCAAGAAGAGCATCTCGATGCGTGCCCGTAACCTCAATGTCGATCCTATCAAGGTGAACGACAAGGCAGGTAACCCGATCCTGATCGGTCTGGTGCTTGTATGGCGAATCAAACGCGAGGGTATCTATAAGGCAGTATTCGAGATCGATGCTCCGTCGGGTGCGGGTGTTCAGTCGTCGGCTCGTATGAACGTATTGGAGAACTTCGTAGCAGTTCAGAGCGATGCGGCACTGCGCCACGTAGCGGGTATGTATGCTTACGACGAGAATACCACCGCAAACGAGGAGATCACGCTCCGCTCGGGTGGTGAGGAGATCAATGACCAACTGACCGACCAGCTGACCGAGCGTCTGGCAATGGCAGGTATCGAGGTTGTTGAGGCTCGTCTGAACTACTTGGCATATGCTCCCGAGATTGCGGCAGTTATGTTGCGTCGCCAGCAGGCTGATGCGATCATCGCGGCTCGTGAGAAGATTGTCGAGGGTGCTGTTTCGATGGTTAAGATGGCGTTGGATCGTTTGGACGACGAGAGCGTTGTTGAGCTCGACGAGGAGCGCAAGGCGGCAATGGTTACCAATCTGTTGGTTGTACTCTGCTCGGATGAGTCGGCGCAGCCGGTATTGAATGCAGGTACGTTGAATCATTAATAGCTTTTACTGATGGCGGTTAAGGAATCATCAACTCGCAGTTTTGTGCTACGTATCGATGCCGAAACTATGGACGCGATCGAGCGTTGGGCGGCAGACGAATTTCGTAGCACAAACGGCCAGTTGCAATGGATTATCGCTGAGGCATTGCGCCGCAGCGGTCGCAAACCGCGTCCTGCAAAGCGCAAGAAGGCCTCGGCCGAGAATGAGGAAACAAACGATTAATATTCATCGAGTTATGAGTAACGAGAAGAAAAATTCTCACACTGCGAACGACGAGGATATGTCGCTGAAAAGTTGCGTATGGTCCTCTTATAAACGCCGTTCGGCTGCCGACGTTCGTCGCGATTTGGGCACGGATTGGAACGATAAGAGATTTTGGCGTAGCCGCACTCCCTTCCCGTGGTTTGCTCTCGTTTCGTTCCTGATGCTTATGGCACCGTATGCGATAAAGCATTATGCCCCTGAATTTTATGAGCGATATGAGTTGGCGTTCGAGATTTGGACGTGGGCGCTGTGTATCCTATTCTTCGGGCAACTGCTGTGGCGCTGGTGGCGTCGTGCGCCACGTCGTCGCTACGAGGTTGCTGTCGGTGCGTGCTTTATAATGGGTGTGATTTGGACGGTTATGCCCTGCTACAACCTGCTGAAAGGGACTGACGACCCTACGACGCAATATCAGTTGCTCGCGTTTGCTGGCGTAGCGTGGGTGTTAATGATTGTGTTCCACTACTTGTGGCGCAGGGTGCGCAATCGCTCGGCTTATGAGATGCAGAACTACCGTGCGCAGGTGCGTCGTAACAGATCGAAAAACTTGTAATCCTATGGCTTCGAATATGTATATTGTGCCGATGAAACGCTCGGCTACCGTATGGATAGCAACAGTGAGTACAATGCTGCTTCCGCTGTTTTTTGGCCTGTTTCTCTACTTCTTTGAAGATGCGGGTTGGCTACCGTCAGCGGTGCTGTTGCTGACCCTTGCGCCGGTGTCGGTGGTTACGTGGCTGCAAGCACCTCAAACACTGATGATCGACCGCAATGCATTGACGATTGGTCGTCGTATGAATCCCGTTGAGATTTCGCTCGGAGATATTGTACGTGTCGAACGTGTTGAGTCAAAGGTTGTCCGTCGTGCAATACGCAAGATGGGTAATGGCGGTATGTGGGCATACACGGGTCGTTATTACCATAGTTCGGTCGGTAATTATCAACTGTTTGCCACCGAGTTGCGGAACTTGATACTGATCGAAACTCACGATAAGAAGTATGTCATCTCGTCGGTCGATACACATATGTATCAAATGTTGCGAGATTGTGTTGAGACGAAGGCTTAAACGATTAATCTGATAAACTACTGCACACGGAAAGTGCAGAGTAAGACTTATAAAATTTCTTTCCCACTTCCCTTTTTTTGACGGAAAGGCCGCTCACGAATTTCGCGGGCGGCCTCGTCGCATTTATACTAGTCTTGTGATGTAAAGTGTCTGTTCTATTACTCTTCGCGGATAAGTTTTTCGAGCAGTTCGGGCATTCCGACTGCTGCACGTTCGCGGATGTGTGTCAGCGGGTTGCGAATCAATCTTACATCCGGTTGCCCTGGATCGACAAGATATATAGGCACATTACGATCGACATAATGAACCAACGATGCGGCGGGATATACGGCCAATGATGTGCCAACGACAACCAAAATATCGGCCTTCGCGACAATCCTCGTTGCGCGGTCGAACATAGGTACCGCCTCACCGAAAAAGACAATATGCGGGCGTAGATACGATCCATCTTCGGCCCTTGCATCGAGTTTCTGTTCCCAGCCTTCGATCGGGTAGATCAGGTCGGGATTGGCCGTGCTGCGCAACTTTGTCAGCTCGCCGTGCAAGTGCGTTACTCGGGTCGAGCCGGCACGTTCATGCAGATTATCCACATTTTGAGTAACAACCTGAACATCAAAATATTTCTCCAACTCGGCAATGGCGTGGTGGGCGGCATTCGGCTCTTTCGAGAGCGTCTCGCGGCGACGCAGATTATAGAATTCAACCACCTTTGCTCGATCGCGTGCGAGGGCTTCGGGTGTGCAAACCTCCTCAATGCGATAGTTGGCCCACAATCCATCCGAATCGCGGAAGGTGGCGATGCCGCTATCGGCACTTACGCCTGCGCCTGTAAATACAACGAGTCGTTTCATGTTGCGAGAAAATTAGGGCGTTGCGAGATTTAGAGTATCGGAATCAACTTTTCAAGACCGATGCTGTGTGATCCTTTGACAAGAATCAACGCACCCTTGATCGGCTCCGTGCCGAGCTTCTCGGCCACCTCCTCGCGTGATGCGAAACAGCTCACGCGCGAATCGTCGCCGAGGGTCGATGCAGCCTCGTTAAAATGCTTGCCAACCAGCCAAATACGTTTGAAGTCGCCAGCTACGACCAATTTCAAAATTGCGCGATGCTCTTCGGCTGACCATTCGCCCAATTCGAGCATATCGCCGAGGATACACATGCGCTCCAATTCGCTCTGCTCGCCGAGGAAACTTTCGAGCGATGCACGCATACTCGATGGATTGGCGTTGTAGCAATCGACAATCAATGTATTGCGTTCGGTAACAGTGCGTTGCGAACGATTGTTGGTCGGGGTGTAGGTTGCAATAGCGTGGCGGATGCGGCTCTCATCGACATCGAAATAGTGGCCGATTGACATCGCCGCTGCGATATTTTTGAGGTTGTAGTCGCCTTCGAGTTGATGCTCAACGCCATTCGAGGTCGCAAATGCAAAGTACTCTACAGCCATGTTTGTACGCTCTGCGGCCATCTGCGACAGAACTTCATCATCGGCAGGGACAAAGGCGTGGCCGCCAGTAGCATTCAGATAATCAAATAGCTCGCCCTTGCCGCGACGGATGCCCTCGACGCCGCCGAAACCTTCGAGATGTGAGCGACCGATGTTTGTCAAAATGCCATAATTGGGCTTTGCAATCGATGCCAGCAGAGCGATCTCGCCACAGGCACTTGCGCCCATCTCGACCACGCCGAACTCGGTCGAGTGATCCATTGCGAGCAGGGTCAAAGGTACGCCGATATGGTTGTTCAGGTTGCCCTTTGTGGCATAGACCTCATACTTCTCGGCCAATACTCGCGAGACCAACTCCTTTGTGGTGGTTTTACCGTTGCTACCCGCGACGGCGAGAATCGGAATACCTAACACCTCGCGGTGCTCACGCGCTAAATCCTGCAAAGCACAGAGTGAATCCTCGACCGTAAAGAGTCGCTCGGCAAACTCTTCGGGAGCTGTTTCAGCTACGGTCGGATCATCGACAACGGCGTATGATGCCCCTTTGCGCAGCGCATCAATGGCAAAGCGGTTGCCATCGAAGCTTGCGCCGCGCAGTGCAACGAAAAGAGCACCCTCGCTAATTGCGCGCGAGTCGGTGGTTACGCCTGCCGATTCGCGGAAAATATCATATAGTTCAGACATGACGCATTAGATGTGTTTATCACCCTTATTGAAGCGAATTTCGTTGATGAAAGTTTTGATTATAGGCTCGTTAGAGCGCGGGCAGATCATCAGAACGTCGGGCGTATCAACAACGATATAATCCTTCAATCCATTGACCACGGCCAACTTATCCTTTGGCAGCGAGAGCAGACAGCCCGATGTATCGATTGTTACAGCCTCCGATGAGCAGGCATTCTGCTGTTCGTCTTTCTCATAGTACTGATAGAGTGAGCCCCAAGTGCCCATATCGCTCCAACCGAAATCGCCCATATGTACATAGACATTCTCGGCCTTCTCCATTACGCCGTAGTCGATTGAGATCGCACGACACTCCGAGAAAACGCGCTCAATAGCCACCTTTTCGTTCTCGGTGCCGATATGCTCGGCTGCTTGTGCAAAGAGGGTCGATAGTTCGGGCAGAAAATGTTGTAGAGCAGCGCGGATCTGCGCAACGCTCCAAACAAAAATGCCTGAATTCCAAAGGAATTCGCCACTTGCGAGGAACGTTTGTGCCATTTCGAGGTTGGGCTTCTCGGTAAAGGTTTTAACCTTCGAAATCGCTTCGCGCGAATTGACCTGAATATATCCGTAGCCGGTTTCGGGGCGCGAGGGGCGCAGACCGATTGTCATCAGTACTTCGTTCGATGCGGCATAATCGACACACTCGCGAGCGACATTGATAAACTCAACCTCGTCAAGGATCAGGTGGTCTGACGGAGTTACGATCATCATCGCTTCGGGATCCTCTTTTGCCAAACGCTCGGCAGCGTATGCGATGCAGGGCGCTGTGTTGCGACCAATCGGTTCGCACATCACCTGATCGGGGCGAAGTTCGGGGATGTGTTCAAGCACAAGATCCTTATACGCGCTGTTGGTCATCACCAAGAAGTGCTCGGCAGGGATCATACGAGCGAAACGCTCGAATGTGTGGCGGATGAATGAACGACCCGTTCCCAAAATGTCGAGGAACTGCTTCGGTTTGCTTTGACGGCTGATCGGCCAGAAACGTGTTCCTGCACCGCCTGCCATAATGATACAATAGATGTTTTTGCTCATTTTTGTTATATTGTTTTTCTTGTTATTCAGCGTGAGAGTGTTACATAAAAAACTCCGTTGTGCTACATAAACGACGATTCATTGCGGCTTCGTATATCTAAAAGTTTCCTAAATTGGTCGATTTCGGACCGAAAAACGCACGCACACGCGTTATATATTGTGTAGCATAGTACAAAGATAAAAAATTTTCCGTAACTTTGCCGCCCGAAAGTTAAATAATTTTTTACTCAACGAAAAGATGAAAGTACGTTACTTCACAATACCTAATTTGCTTACGCTCTCCAATCTGTTGTGCGGCTCGTTGGCCGTTGTGTCGGCTTTGGAGGGAGATCTGGTGCGTGTGTTCTGGTTGGTGATGCTGTCGGCGCTGTGCGATTTTCTGGATGGTTTCGCGGCACGTCTGCTTAACCAATACTCGGCGCTGGGTGTGCAACTCGATTCGTTGGCCGATATGGTCAGCTTCGGTCTGGTGCCCTCGATGGTGTCATTCTCGATACTGCGCACGTTGGAGTTTGGTGGCGAATGTGGTGCGTGGTGCTACGTGGCTTTTATCGTTGTTCTGTTCTCGGCTCTGCGTTTGGCTCGATTCAATATCGATGAGTCGCAGCACGAGGAGTTCCTCGGTCTGCCTACGCCCGCTTGCTCGATCTTCTTCGTGGCTACGGGTTGGATGTTTGATAAGGGGCTGCTGCCGAATATCGATGCCGTTTGGTATGCGGTGAGTGCCGTTGTGATGGCGACATTGCTGATCGTGCCCGTGAGAATGTTCTCGTTCAAATTCAAAAGTTTTGGCTGGCGAGGCAATGAATTGCGTTTCATGTTCGTTATACTTGCAGTAGTGGCTTTTGCAATATGGCAGGTTAAGGTGGTGCCCACGGTGATTGTGGCATATATCTTGATTTCGTTGGTGCGCCATCTGCTTGCAAAGAGGGTGAAAGAGTAACTCGTTTATAGACAATGCGATCGAAATTGATCAACATACTGATTTTGGTGGCTGCGGCGTTGCTGTGGCCTTCGGTCGTATTGGCGCAAAATACTAATAATGCGGCAGCAGAGTTGATGCGTGCGCAGCGTGAAGGTCGAGGCTCGGCGCTCGATCAGGCGGGAGCCAATCCCTTCGGCGAGCAACCGCAATATGACGAGAATGGAGATCCGATCGATCCGCAGGAGGGTGAGCAGGAGGATACGACCAAGAAGGAGCGTGTAAAGAAACCTCTCGAATCTTACTTCTTCAGCGACTCGATCCGAGCATTGAACAACTTCCGTTGGAAGATCGATCCCTATGCTAACCGTGTCTATATCCAGCCGTTGGATACTATTCTGCGCGATTGGCGAATCGACTATCCCTTCCAGCAAAAGGGTGTTGGCGATATCTATTTGGGTAATTTGGGTGGCGCGACAGTCCCAATGAACTATTTCGATCGTCCGCAGAATTTCGACTTTCAGATGGCAAAGGCCTATGAGGGTTATTTGATGCATACGGATAATGTCGATTTCTTCAATGCCAAGCACCCTTACACCCATTTGGACTATATGACCGCAGGTCAGAAGAGTCGCCAAGAGGAGAATTTCCGAGCTACACACTCCCAGAATATCAACCCCTCGACCAGCGTCAATATCGACTATAAGAGTCGTGGTACGCGAGGTATCTATACGTGGCAGCGTGCCAGAGTTAAGGACCTCTCGGTTGCGTTTGCTCATACGGGGCGACGATATTCGGTGCACGCCGGATATATCTACAACGCTGTCGATACACGCGAAAATGGTGGTGTAGTAGATGATTGGGCGATTGTGGATACGATGTTCGAGCTTACGACCAACGTGCCCGTTAAGTTGCAGGATGCAAAGAATAAGATTCGAAACAACTCGTTCTATGTCATTCAGTCGATAGGTATCCCATTTATCGGACTGACCGAGGATGATTTTACAATGGGTGATCGCCCGGCTGTGTTTATCGGCCACGCATTTGAGTATAGCCGAATGCATCGCAAATATACTGATACCCATAACGGTACGATCTATACCGATGAGCGCGACAAATCGGGCGGTCAGACACGCTATGAGTACTACGAAAATTGGTTTATCGACCCCGAGCAGACTCTTGACTCGACCTTCGAGTCGAAACTCTCGAATCGCCTCTTTGTCCAGATTCAGCCCTGGAACCGAGAGGGTGTTATCGGTGTGATAGATGCAGGTGTAGGGTTGGATAACTATCGTTACTATCAATTTAAGCTCGATGATTATCTGTCGGGTGAGCGTAAGGCGGAGAGCAGGACCAGCTATTATGCCTATGGCTCGATCGACGGTCGAATCAAGAAGTATGTCGATTGGGGTGGCGATGTTAAGTTCTATCCGTCGGGCTATCGCGGCGGAGATTTAGAGATAAGCGCAGACATCGCTCTGCGTGCGTTTATTAAGAATCGACCGATTACGCTTTCGGGCCGATTCTCGAATGTGCTCCGTTCTCCCTCGTATTTCGAGGAGAACTATTTCTCAAACCACTATGCGTGGTTTACTCCTTTGAAAAAGGAGAATGAGACCCGTTTTGAGGTTGCCCTTACGGCACCTGATTACGCCCTTGAAGTTGGTGCTTGGTATGGCCTGGTGCAAGATAAAATCTATATCGATTCATTGTGCCAGATGAACCAAAGCAACTCTTCGATCAGCGTTACGGGTCTGTATGCTCGCAAGGATTTCCGCATTGGCGGACTCCATCTGGACAATAGGGTATTGTTGCAGTGGAGTACGGATCAAAAGGTAATCCCAGTACCCAAAGCAAGCGTCGTGCTGTCGTATTATTACGAGTTTGATGTCGTTAAAAATGTACTGCGTATGCAGGCAGGATTGGAGGGTAGATACAATACGAAGTATTACTCCTTCGGTTATAATCCCGCATTGGCCTCGTTCTACAATCAACGCGAAAAGAAGGTCGGAGGCTATCCGATGATCGACGCTTTTGTTTCAGCGAAGTGGAAACGTATGCGAATATTCTTGAAGTTGCAACACGCCAACTACAACCTATTCGGCCAACGTACCTACTTCTCTGCGCTTCACTATCCGCTTAATGCGCGAGTGTTGAAGCTGGGATTCTCGTGGGGTTTCTATGATTAGCGTGCTCGACAGCTTCCGAAGCTGCCCGCAAAACCAAAATTTATGTTTAAGAAGACAGTTTTAACAGTATCGTTTTTAACCGTTCTTGCAATTTTTATTTCGTCGGAGCGTCTGCTGAATCCTACGCAGAGTGCAGTTCAGTACGATAGCGTTCAGACAATTTTGCCGCTTGTCTCCACCGTTGAGGCTACGACAAGCAACTTAACCAAAGCCCCTGCAACCATTGTTGCGGTGAAGAAGTCGGGCAATCGCTCAATTTCGGCATACGATGATATGATGCGTCGTGCAGCAGCCGAGTCGGGCCACGATTGGCGATTATTGAGTGCAATCGCATACCATGAGTCGCGTTTCAATCCTGAAGCCGTCTCGAAGGTGGGAGCCTTTGGTTTGATGCAGATTATGCCCCGTGTGGCGGAGCAGTTCAATGTCCCGCAGGAGGAGGCCTTCGAGCCGGAGATGAATATCCGTCTGGCGTCGAAACTGCTTAACAAGATCAGCCGATCGCTCAAACTCTCCGATTCGGCATCGGAGGAGGATCGCTTAAGCCTTATGCTGGCGAGCTATGTGGGTGGTATCGGACATGTGCGCGATGCACAGCGCCTCGCAGCGAAGTATAGCGAGGATCCCGAAAACTGGGAGGTCGTATCGCGTTATCTCGAACTGAAAGGTCAGCCCGAGTATTATGAGGATTCGGTCGTACGTTGCGGCCGCTTTACGGGCATCAAACAGACCTTGGCCTATGTGCGTAATGTAAAATCGCACTACGACAAATATTGCGAAGTGGCAACGCACTAATCGTTTTGTGCGGTCGTTACGGCCAAACCTTTGAGAATTAAGAGTCGCCCTCGGGCGGCTCTTTTTTATTCTTAATTCGCAATTTGCAATTATTAATCTCTTCTGGCTGAATCAAACTTTTTGCCGCGTTTTATTCAAAAAAATCTTCTCGCGCGCGTGTTGGGTATGCGCGCGTATGGAATTTTTATGTATATTTGCGTAATGTATTGTGCCGTAGTCCGCGCACCGAATACGAAATTAATCTCAAAAACTTAAATAAATTATGACACAAGATCAACAAAAACAGCTCACTTCGCTGCCCGAAAACGCCTACCGCGAGTTGGCCGAGGGCGAGAAGTATGAACCTATGATGTCGCCCAACTCGACACCTGCGGAGGTTACTCCCTACTCGGTTTCGATGGGTCTTTTGATGGCCGTTCTGTTCTCGGCAGCGGCTGCCTATCTGGGTCTGAAAATCGGTCAGGTATTCGAGGCCGCAATTCCTATTGCAATTATCGCTGTCGGCGTGGGTAATATGCTCGGCAAGCGCAATACGCTGGGTCAGAACGTACTGATTCAGTCGATTGGTGCTTCGTCGGGTGTGATTGTGGCAGGTGCAATCTTCACGCTGCCCGCGCTCTATATCTTGGGTTTGGAGGCGCAGTTCTATCAGGTATTCCTCTCGTCGCTGCTTGGTGGCGTGCTGGGTATCGTGCTGCTGATCCCCTTCCGCAAGTACTTCGTTAAGGATATGCATGGCAAGTATCCCTTCCCCGAGGCAACGGCAACGACCGAGGTACTCGTTTCGGGCGAGAAGGGTGGTAATCAGGCAAAACTGCTGGCAGTGAGCGGTCTGATCGGTGGTCTTTACGACTTCGTGATCAGCACCTTCGGCTGGTGGCACGAGCAGGTAACCACTCGCATCTGCGATTGGGGTGTTGAGGTTGCCGATAAGTTCAAAACCGTGATGAGCGTCAATACGGGTGCTGCGGTGCTCGGTTTGGGCTATATCATCGGTTTGAAGTATGCTGCATTTATCTGTGCCGGTTCGTTCCTTGTATGGTTTGTGATTGTTCCCGTGATCGGTATGGCAGGTGGCGACGCAACGGCAGCAATGACCGCAGAGTCGATCTTCGCTGCATACGCTAAACCGATCGGTATCGGCGGTATCGCAATGGCAGGTATTATCGGTATTGTACGTCAGGCAGGTATCATCAAGTCGGCAGTAGGTCTGGCAGCCAAGGAACTTGGCGGTAAGAAGGGTGGTGCTGTTGAGGCAACCGAGCGTACGCAGCGCGATCTGTCGATGAAACTGATCCTGACCGTGCTGATCGCAGCTCTCTTGACCACGTTCATCTTCTTCCAGTTTGGTGTGTTGAACAATTGGCTGTACTCGATCGTAGCAATCCTGATCGTATTCGTTATCGCATTCCTATTCACCACCGTTGCAGCTAATGCAATCGCAATCGTTGGCTCGAACCCCGTTTCGGGTATGACGCTGATGACGCTGATCCTCTCGTCGTTGGTATTGGTAAGCATTGGTCTGAACGGTACGGCAGGTATGACCGCAGCAATGATCATCGGTGGTGTGGTTTGTACCGCGCTGTCGATGGCCGGTGGTTTCATTACCGACTTGAAGATCGGTTATTGGCTGGGTACCACCCCCTCGAAGCAGGAGGGTTGGAAGTTCCTCGGCACAGCAATCTCGGCTGCAACGGTTGCAGGTGTGATGATCATTCTGAATAAGACCTACGGTTTCGGTCCCGATAGCCCGCTGGTAGCTCCGCAGGCAAACGCAATGGCCGAGGTTATCCGTCCGTTGATGTCGGGTGGCGAGACTCCGTGGATTCTCTACTTTGCAGGTGCAGCTTTGGCTCTGACGCTTACGATGATCGGCGTTCCTGCGCTGGCATTTGCGTTGGGTATGTTTATTCCTCTGTCGCTCAATACTCCGCTGTTGGTGGGTGGTCTGATCGCTTGGTTCGTATCGAGCCGTTCGAAGGATAAGGCTCTGAACAAGGCTCGTGCCGATCGCGGTACGCTGATTGCATCGGGCTT
Source organism: Rikenellaceae bacterium (assembly GCA_017425655.1). Classification (GTDB taxonomy): domain Bacteria; phylum Bacteroidota; class Bacteroidia; order Bacteroidales; family Rikenellaceae; genus Alistipes. The sequence continues at coordinate 13,423 of JAFPAT010000070.1, forward strand.
CATTGCCGGTGGTGCGTTGATGGGCGTTGTAAGTGCTGTGTTGCGCTTCTGCGAGATCGACTGGTTTGCTGCCGAGTGGAACGCATCGAAGGGTGCAGAGTGGCTGTCGGTTGCGATGTATGTACTGATCATCGGTTATATGATCTGGGATTCGTGCCGCGCCAAGAAGGAGGAGTAAAAACAAGTTTTAACCAAATAAAACTTTAATAGGACTATGGAACTGAAAGAACGCTTTTTGAAATACGTTTCGTACGATACACAGAGCAGTGAAGAGAGTACGACATTCCCCTCGACCGATAAGCAGAAGGTTCTTCTGGCTGATTTGGCAGAGGAGATGCGCGCATTGGGTATGACCGAGGTTACGATGGATGAGTATGGTTACGTTATGGGTACCATTCCCGCCTCGAAGGGCAAGGAGTCGGCTCCTGTGATCGGCTTCATCTCGCACGTTGATACTGCGCCCGATATGAGCGGTAAGGATGTTAATCCGCAAGTGATCGAGTGCTACGAGGGTGGCGATATTAAGCTCAATGAGCAGCTTACAATGCGCGTTGCAGACTTCCCCGAACTCAACTTCTTCAAGGGCCATACGCTGATTCATACCGACGGCACGACGTTACTCGGTGCCGATGATAAGGCGGGCGTAGCGGAGATTATGACTGCTGCGGAGTTTCTGCTGACTCACCCCGAGATCGAGCATGGCAAGATCCGCATTGGCTTTACGCCTGACGAGGAGATTGGTCGCGGTGTTGATTACTTCAATGTTGAGAACTTCGGTGCGCAGTTTGCCTATACGGTCGATGGCGGCATGGAGGGCGAGTTGGAGTATGAGAACTTCAACGCTGCAGGTGCCAAGATTCATATTCAGGGCCGCAACGTGCATCCCGGTTATGCAAAGGATAAGATGATCAATGCATTGCAGGTTGCTTGCGAGATCAATTCGATGTTGCCCGCCGTGCAGCGCCCTGAGCATACCGAGGGCTACGAGGGTTTCTACCACCTGATTGGCTTGAATGGTGCAGTCGAGGAGGCCAATATCAGCTATATCATTCGTGATCACGATCGCGCGAAGTTCGAGCAGAAGAAGACATACTTGGAGAGTGTAGTCGCGCTGCTTACGAAGAAGTATGGCGAGGGCGTAATCGAGCTGAAACTGACCGATCAGTACTACAATATGCGCGAGATGGTCGAGCCGCATCCCGAAGTTATCGAGCGTGCGCTGGCCGCTATGCGTGAGGCTGGTGTTGAGCCTTTGGTGCGCCCGATTCGTGGCGGTACGGACGGCTCGCGTCTGTCGTATATGGGTCTGCCGTGTCCCAACCTCTTCACGGGAGGTATGAATTTCCACGGTAAATTTGAATACTGCTCGCTGACTACGATGGGTCGCGCAATGCAGGTTATTCTGAATCTGGCTCGTCTGTGGGCCGAATAATAAGGCAATGAAAAACTTTGGTTTTGTAAAGGTTGCTGCGGCCGTTCCTACGGTCGCAGTAGCCGATTGCTCGACCAATGCCGCACGTATCGAGGCTCTGATGCTCCGTGCGGAGAAGGCGGGCGTGGCGGTAACGGTCTTTCCCGAATTGTCGCTTACGGGTTATACCTGCGCCGATCTTTTTTCACAAACTACGTTGATTTCGGCAGCCGAGGAGGCTCTGTCGCGTTTGCTCGACGCAAGTGTCGAGATGCGTGGCGCGTTCGTAGTGGGTCTGCCCGTTGAGGTGCGAGGTGCTCTATTCAACTGTGCCGTTGTCATTTCGCGCGGAGAGATTGTGGGTGTAGTGCCTAAACAGAATCTGCCTAATCATGGTGCGTTTGGCGAAAGCCGTTGGTTTGCATCGGGAGTGTCGATGGAGTTTGATTATTGCACTCTTTGCGGTCGCGAGGTGCCGTTTGCTAACGAACTGATTTTTACGGCTGACGATGTCCGCTTCGGTGTGGAGATTGGCGAGGATTTATGGGCTGTTGTCCCTCCTTCGTCGCGTATGGCGGTGAGAGGTGTAGAGCTGATTCTTAATCCTGCGGCTTGCCCCGAAGAGGCTGAAAAGTACCAATATTTACGTGCGCTTGTGGCACAGCAGTCGGCGCGTACGATGACCTCATACGTTTATGCGTCAGCTGGTTATGGTGAATCGACTACCGACCTGGTCTTTGGCGGCAATGCGATAATTGCCGAAAATGGCGATGTGTTGGGTGAGGGTAAGCGATTTGCGATCGAGGAACAGTTGGTAATTTGCGATGTCGATATCGACCGCCTGCGTGCCGAGCGTCGCCGTTCGACAACGTTCCGTAACGAGACGATTATGTCGATGTCGATTCCGAGTGTCGAGATCTCGCTCCCCGAGGGTGATGTGAAGAGTCGCTTTGACCGCGTGGTTGATCCGTCGCCGTTTGTCCCTCTTGACGAACAGAAGCGTGAGGCTCGTTGTGCGGAGATCTTCTCAATTCAGACGCTTGGATTGGCAAAACGATTGCAGCATACCCATTCGACAAAGGCGATTATCGGTATTTCGGGTGGCTTGGATTCGACTCTGGCACTGATTGTTACGGTTGCTACATTCGATCGTTTGGGCCTTGATCGCAAGGGTATTATCGGTGTTACGATGCCAGGCTTCGGAACGACAGGTCGTACCTATAATAACGCCCTGCGAATGATGGAGGCGTTGGGTATTACGGTGCGCGAAATCTCGATCGTGAAGGCTTGTCGCCAGCATTTTGAGGACTTGGGACTGCCCGAAACGGATCGAAGCGTTACGTACGAAAATTCGCAGGCTCGCGAGCGTACGCAACTGCTTATGGATCTGGCAAATATGGAGAATGCACTGGTTGTCGGCACGGGTGATTTGAGCGAGTTGGCATTGGGTTGGGCGACCTATAACGGCGACCATATGTCGATGTATGGTGTTAATGGCGGAGTGCCTAAAACATTGGTGCGTCATCTGGTTGGTTGGTTTGCCTCGCAGCCTGAAAACGAGACTGTTGCGGCTACGCTGCGCGATGTAATGGCGACCCCGATCAGCCCCGAGTTGTTGCCTGCTGACGAACAGGGTAATATCGCACAGAAGACCGAAGATTTGGTTGGCCCGTATGAGTTGCACGACTTCTTCATTCATTCGTTTATGCGTTGCGGTTATGCGCCCGATAAGATTGAGTTCTTGGCGCAGAAGGCCTTTGAAAAGGTTTATGACGCACAGACAATAAAACATTGGCTTACAACGTTTATACGTAGATTTTTCAGCCAGCAATTCAAGCGTTCGGCTCTGCCCGATGGCCCGAAAGTTGGATCGGTATCTCTCTCTCCGCGAGGTGATTGGCGAATGCCGAGCGATGCAGTTGCGGCTGAATGGCAGGCTAAAATTAAGTAAAGAAGTTGATGAAAAGAGTTTTAGTATTGGCGGTAGTGATCCTCTTCTCTGCCGCAGCGGTTCAGGCGCAGAGCTTGAAGGATATTTTGGGTGGTGTAGTTAATGCCGTTAAGGGTAATACGACCACCGAGCAGACTATCGTTGGCGAGTGGAACTACAATCGCCCTGCAATTCAGCTTAAAAGCGAGAATGTTCTTGCGCAGGCAGGAAGTTCGCTGATGGTCGGTACGATCGAGAAAAAGCTGGCTCCCTACTACGAGAAGGTGGGCTTGAAGGCTGGCTCGGCATCGATTACGCTGACCGAGGATAACCATTTTACGCTGGTTGTCGGCAAGCGCACCTTGCAGGGAACATACGAGTTTGATAGTGCGACCAATGCCTTGACGCTCAATTTTACGACCAAGACCTCGGTTAATATCGGTAAGATTAAGGGCGAGGCAAAATTGTCGGGTGGCGACCTGAAACTGCTGTTTGCGGCTGATAAGATGTTGAAGATTGTCAAGGGTTTGTCGGCGGTGTCGAATAACTCGTCGATTGCGTCAATCTCGAAAGTTGCAGATCAATACGATGGTATGAGTCTTGGAATGACCTTTGCGAAGTAATCAGATCACTTATTCCCCCAAAAACAAACACGCCGCGATCTCTCAAAGAAGGTTGCGGCGTTGCTTATTATTAATAGGTATCAGCCTATCTCTTCTTGCGCTTGCGTTGCACGGTCCAGCCGAAACGACCAATCTGTTGGCCGAGAGCGTAGTAGTGTCCGTGCATATAGGTAATCGGGCGGGCACGCTCCAACTCGAAACGACCCGTTTCGGGGTTGATGTATGCCTCGTCGGCCTGCACATTGACCACATCGGCCAAGAGCATATCGTGCGAGCCGAGCGGAATGATTTCGCGCACACGACATTCGATAGCGATCGGAGCCTCCTCGATAATCGGCGCATTGACCATCGCAGCGGGCGTGGGCGTCAGACCGCACACTTCGAACTTGTTGTACTCGCGTCCCGAACGCACACCGCACCAATCGGTCGCCTCGGCCAACGCTTCGGTGGTGAGGTTAATGACAAATTCACCCGTGCGCTTGATGATCTCGTATGAGTGTCGCTCGCGGCGTACGGAGATGTAACAC
>JAFPAT010000071.1 GCA_017425655.1 Rikenellaceae bacterium
AAATACAATATTAATATTGATTATGCAAGAATGTATTGCATTTCGCCCACCATTGATCGGCGGGTGAGGTGCCCCGATTTGTCGTTATGAATCTACCTATGAGAGCTATCTTTGAGCTCCGGACCCCTCACGCCAATTGCTCGCATTGTGGCGCAGATAAGAATAATAGACCTTTGCAATAGAATCTTGTTCAAACATTTCGTTTGTAGGGCCCCAATTGTGCCAACGAGCCATATCCACCTCATTACACAACTGATTGGTAACGTAAAGTTCGGTCAAAACTTGAACACATAGCGGCAATAAACGACGATCTAAATTCGGATCTTTGCCAAAGGACTCGATCAATTGCTCCAAGCAGTCATCAAGCTCGACAAGATAGGCATATATGGCCGTAAATTCACCCCGATTAAGGATCAGCAGATACTCTGCTCGATTGAGATGCTGCACCGTAAATAGCGCAAATTTATTGCGATCAGACTCGTCATTCGGATCATAGCAGTCGATAATCGGTTCGCGCGTCAAGGCGTTGCGAATGGTGATATTCTCCTGCATATATAGGTCATATACATTCTCGGCAAACAACATTCCGCCCGTATCTGCTTTGTCGCGCTCGAAATATTCGTAGCTCTCTTCCATCGCTTTCATAATCGCCAAGCGTTGCCGAACATCGCACTTTTGATGATATTCGGCGGGAAAATCTTCCGCGCGCAATTCCTTATCATAGTTGGTATAGTCAAAGGCTTCATCCTCGATAATCAGTTCGGGATCAATCGGATTTGTGCAGGCAATATTTACACAAATAACTATAGCGAGCAGACAGAGTTGTTCAAAGAGTCTTTGTTTCATTGTAAGAGGTCGTTTTTTCATAGCATCACACCCATAGAGAGTGTGCAATTATGCTCTGTTTAACTACAAAATTAGTAATATTTATTCCCTTTACAAAGATTTTCTTGCATCGAACGGCTATTTTCTGCAAAAAATTGCTATTTTTGTAAAAACTCTTCGGCGCATCACGCCGCCCTCATACAATTGGCTATGATACTTAAGGTGCTGATTATAATATCGATCATCCTCCAAACGCTGGCTACAATCGTAGCTATCCGTTTGGTGCGCCGTACCAAATACAACTCGATCTGGATTCTGCTGATCATTGCGCTGACCGCGATGTCGTTCACCCGATACGGACAATATATCCAGATCTATGTCGATGATGCCGATTTCAACGTTCCGAACGATCTGTTTATCTGGCTCGGTGCAATCGCATCGCTCTGCACAGCCGTCGGAGTACTCTACGCTCACAAACTTTTTACCTACATTGACCACCTTGATCAACAACGCAAGTTAACCAACAAGCGAATTTTGGCAGCCGTACTGCGCACCGAGGAGAAGTTCCGTTCGCGTTATTCGCGCGAGTTGCACGACGGGATGGGTCCCCTGCTCTCGTCGGCAAAGATGTCGATGTCGGTTTTGGCAAAGCGCGCCCACTCTGACGAAGATCGCGAGTTGATTGCTTCGACCTCGGCCGTAATTGACGAGGCGATACGCTCTCTGCGCGAGATTTCAAACAACCTTTCGCCACAGGTACTCAACGACTTCGGATTGGTTCGCGGCATCAACAACTTCATCAACAAGAACCCTCAATTGCACCAAATCGAGGTACGATTCAATACTCCTCTGCGCAAAGAGCGTTTCAATAGCGATGTCGAGGTTATCCTCTATCGTGTAGCGTGCGAGTTGATCAACAACTCACTTAAACATTCGGGTTGCACCCGCATCGAACTCTCGCTCGAACACCTATACGACCGCCTCTATATGACATATAGCGACAATGGACGCGGTTTCGACGTAAAGGCTGTGGCCGATTGCGGTATGGGTATGTCGAACATAACCTCCCGCATAAATTCGCTCGGAGGTATTATCGACATCACAAGTCGCCCAGGCGAGGGTATGCAGGCGACTATAACGGTGAGTGTAACGGGCGAGAATATCAATAACGACGAAGAGAAGAATTAACGAGATATGGAACCTTACAAGATTTTTCTGGTCGATGACCACACCCTATTCCGCAACGGTCTGCGCGGTCTGCTCGACTCGCGCGAAGATTGCGTTGTGGTGGGCGAAGCCTCAACGGGCGAAGAGTTTCTCGAACAACTGCAAGAGTGCGATGCCGATGTGATCTTTATGGATATCGCTATGCCCGGCATCAAAGGCGACGAGGCGACAGCGCGCGCACTCGAAATACGCCCCGATTTGAAGGTTATCACCCTCTCGATGTTTGGCGACGACGATTACTACTTCCGTATGGTATCGGTCGGAGCAAAGGGCTTTCTGTTAAAGAGCTCTGATATTGACGAGGTTATTGCCGCAATTGAAACAGTAGCAACGGGTGGCAGCTACTTCTCGCAAGAGTTGCTCGACTCGTTAGTCAGCAATCTGCGTACAACACCCCAGCCCGAAAATGAGCAGGTAGATGAGGAGTCGCTCTCGGAGCGCGAATTGGAGGTACTGCTCGAAATTTGTCGAGGATTATCGAACCAGCAAATTGCCGACAAACTCTTTATCTCGAAGCGCACGGTCGATAAACATCGTGCGAATATTTTGGCAAAGACGGGTTGCCCGAATACGGCCAATTTAGTAGTCTATGCCATTAAGCACAATCTGGTTGAGATATAATCGCTAATCGACAACACCTGCCAAATTTGGCAGGTGTTGTTGTTTTTGGGGACATCACAGCACGTTCGCCGACGCATAACGTTCTACATCTAAAGTAGTTATACAGTCGCTACTTAATATTATCAGACGCTCGATAACATTCCTTAACTCGCGAATATTTCCACTCCAAGGCATTTGACGCAGAAGATTGAGCGCACCCTTCTCGATCGGCTTGGGTGGAAGCGAATATTCGCCACTGATCTTCTCGATAAAGTGCTCGACAAGCATCGGAATATCCTCCCTGCGATCGGCCAACGAAGGAACCGAAATCACAATCACACTCAAACGGTGATAGAGATCCTCACGGAAATTACCGAGACGAATCTCTTCGCGCAGATTTTTATTCGTCGCCGCCACGACACGCACATTGACATCTATATCGCGGTCGCTACCCACGCGACTGATTCGGTTCTCCTGCAACGCACGAAGCACCTTTGCCTGCGCCGAAAGGCTCATATCGCCAATCTCATCCATAAAGAGCGTTCCGCCTGCCGCCTGCTCGAACTTTCCTTTGCGCTGTTTGACTGCCGAGGTAAATGCTCCCTTCTCGTGCCCGAAGAGTTCGCTCTCGATCAACTCCGACGGTATAGCCGCACAATTAACCTCAACAAAGGGGGATCCTGCGCGTCGGCTCTTTTCGTGCAACCATCGAGCAACCAACTCTTTACCCGTTCCATTTGCCCCCGTAATCAACACCCGTGCCTCCGACGGAGCAACCTTCTCGATCAACTCTCGCACGTGAGTAATCGACTCCGAATGTCCGACAATCTCCTCCACACGTGCCGCACGGCGACGTGATCGAGCGACAATAGGCGCACAAGGCTCCTCGACGGGTTGCTCACTCTCGGATGAAACCTTACGTATAGCCCCAAGCAGACGATTCATATCGATCGGTCGCGTCAGGAATTCGGATGCCCCCGACCGCACCGCCTCAACTGCGGTTTCGACCGAAGACTCCGACGAGAGAACAATAAACGGAATACCGACACGTGGCACGCTGTGTGCATCATCAGTGAGAATAATATCGAAGGGCGACAGCGAGCAGGCCTCGGCCGCAGCGGTCGGCGTAGCTGCACTCTCGGTGGCATACCCCTCATATTCGAGACGCTCGCGCAGGGTGTTTCGCATACTTTTCGAGCGATCGACAATCAAAACTTTTGTCATATGAATTGGAATAGAGAAAAATTTGTGTATTTTTGCACCAAAGTTAGCCATTCGCCCGAACATTCCAACCTTCGGCGGGCAGGGCAAACAAGCGAATTGTCGCAAACGAAACATCTGCAAACGAGCTATTTCCGCCAACCTTAACGGACATCAACCAACCGGTTTGCAGCATCACAAACAACAAGATTTTACACATCCGAAATCAGACGGAACAAAACCGAATACGATGAAAAAGAACTATAATTACAAGCGTCAAAAACTCTTCTTACCCGAATATGGTCGCCATATTCAGGAGATGGTCGATTCGTTGCTGTTGATCGAAGATCGACGCGAACGAAACCGACAAGCACGCGCCGTAATCGCCGTAATGGGCAATGTCAATCCTCTGCTGCGCGACACGGCAGACTTTACCCACAAATTGTGGGATCACATGTTCATTATGTCTGATTTTAAGCTCGATGTGGATTCGCCCTACCCTCCCGTAACTCGCGAATCGCTAACGGTACGTCCAAAGAAGATGCGATACTCGACCAACCGTATTATGTACAAACACTACGGCAAGAGTGTCGAGCGTATGATCCGTTCGCTCGAGGGTCAGACCAACCCCACGGTGTTGGCAAATACGATCGACAATATCGCCCGATATATGCGTGCCAAGAGCTACGAGTACAACGAGGAACATCCCAACAACGAGGTGATCATTCGTGATATAAAGCGAATGTCCGAAGGTCGTATTGAGCTGAACGAATCTGCTTTGAATAATCTCCGAAGCGACTATAAACAGCACCATTTGTCGCGCAACGGAAAGGGCCAGCAAGGCAAACAGCAGGGCAAACAGCAAAAACACCAACAGAAGCACCAGCAGAAGAACAACCGCTTCCAGCACAATGCCAAAGGGGCAAAGAACAACAGCCAGCGTCGCAATTTTGCCAAGTAGCATAGCGCAAAGCAGGGCACGAAAAAGGGGCAGACCAAGAAAAGTCTGCCTTTTTTCGTTTGTTTTATCGGAAAAAGGTGTATATTTGTAGTTTGGAAATGAGAAACTATGTTTAACTAACCGTAAACAAATAAAAACTATATATGAAAAGAATTTTCATTCTGATCGCAACCGCACTTGCGGCAGTCGCTTGTAACAGTGGCGACATCAAACTTGACGGCCGACTGATTGGCTGTGATACCACAATGGTATATATCGAATCGCTGGGTTCATCGCTGGGTGGCAAAATCATCGACTCGGTACGCACCGATGCTAACGGCAAATTCAACATTAAGATTAAGGCCGAGAATGAGCAAATGAGTCTCTACAACCTCAACTGCAACGGCCAGCGCATCCCTCTGTTGCTGGCAAAGGGCGACGCAGTAACGATCAACTCGGTGGGCAGTCTTGCTCGTAACTACGAGGTTTCGGGCTCGGAGGAGTCGGCTCTGCTCAAAAAGATCACCTTCCTGATGCAGGATGGCGTAGCACGCCTGGACTCGCTTTCGACCAGCTTTGCAACCATGACCGACGAAGCTGCACGCCAGCAGTTGCTGAAAGATTATACACAGGAGTACTACCGCATCAAACGTGGTCAGATTGGATTTATCGTTGAGAATGCCTCGTCGATGGCAGCTCTCTATGCACTCTATCAGCGTCTGCCTAACGACGATGTGCTGTTCAATGGTCAGAACGACGTTGTATATTACCGTATGGTTGCCGACTCGCTCTCGGAGCGTTATCCCCAATCACCCTATCTGGATTTGATTCGCCGCGATATCGCTGCAATGGATGTCGTTGCAAATGCATACACCTCACAACTTAACTTCCCCGACGTGGAGTTGCCCGATATGTTCGGCAACAAAATTAAGCTCTCGTCGTTGCAGGGCAAAGTTATTCTGGTCTATTTCTGGTCAGCTCTGGCCGGCAACAGCAACCAGCTCAATGCCGAGTTGAAGGACACCTACGCAAAGTATGCCGAGCGCGGATTCGAGATATATCAAATCGGTGTCGAGACCTCGAAGGCTATCTGGGTAAGCGCCGTTCAGGAGCAGAATCTGCCTTGGATTTCGGTGAGCGACCTGCGTGGCACCACTTCGCCCGCACTTGGTTTGTATAATGTTCAGAATGTCCCCACAAACTTCCTTATCGACCGCGAGGGCAATATCGTAGCACGCGACCTCTACGGCGACGATCTGGATAAGCGCGTGGCGGCTCTGCTCTAATTCTCTCGGCGATGTATTACTTCGCCTCAGATATGCATCTGGGACACGGCGATGCGCCTTCAGCGCGCCGTCGTGAGGAGATGTTGGTGCGCTGGCTCGAACAAGCAGCAACGGATGCAACAGCAATATATCTGTTAGGCGATGTTTTCGATTTCTGGTACGAATGGCAGGAGGTCATTCCTGCGGGGCACGTGCGCTTGCTCGGCAAATTGGCCGAATTGAGCGATCGAGGCATTGAAATCCATCTCTTTACGGGCAACCACGACATGTGGCAGCGTGGCTATTTGGAGCGCGAATGTAGCGTTCGCCTGCACTATGCTCCCGAACAGACGCTGCTCGCAGGTCGTCGTGTCTGGATCGGACACGGCGACAATCTCAACATCAAAGGCGAGCCGATGTTGCAGTTGATGAACTCTATCTTCCGCTCAAAGGTTATCCGCGCACTCTTTTCATGGATTGTTCATCCCGACCTTTCGATGCGCTTCGGCAAGTGGTGGAGTGGCAGTAGCCGCAAATCGCACGGAGCCGCACCTGCGCCCGAAGTGGCAAACAAATCCCTTGTAGAGTACGCCACACAGCACCCCCACGCTGCGGAGATTGATCTGTTCATCTTCGGCCACACACACGCCGCAGCCGAATACAAGAGCCCTCATTCGCTGATCTATTTCCTTGGCGAATGGATTGGCAGCGACACTCCGACCTATGGAGTACTCGACGGCGAGGGAAATTTCTCATTGAAACAATTCAAAGATTGACATAAAAGATGAAAGCCTATCTCGACTTATTGCGCCGCATCATCGACGAAGGTGCGGTGAAGGGCGACCGAACAGGAACGGGAACGAAGAGCGTTTTCGGCCACCAGATGCGTTTCGATTTGAGCAAAGGATTTCCTCTGCTCACGACCAAAAAGGTCTTTTTGAAGGGCGTAATTCACGAGTTGTTGTGGTTCCTGGCAGGCGACACAAATATCGGCTACCTCGTTCGCAACGGCGTACATATCTGGGACAATGACGCTTACCGCTACTATGGCGAATTGTGCGCTGCAAATGGCGTTGAGCCTATCTCGCGCGAAGAGTTTTTGACTGAAGCCGAACAAGGCAATGCGTCGGATATGGCAGGCTATCGTTATGGCGATCTGAATCACGTATATGGCTATCAATGGCGAAGTTGGCCTCGTCCCGACGGTCGTTCGATCGACCAGATCAGCGAGGTGATCGACACAATTCGCCGCAACCCCAACTCGCGCCGAATGTTGGTTTCGGCTTGGAACGTAGCCGAGGTCGAGCAGATGGCTTTGCCTCCCTGCCACGTGATGTTCCAATTCTATGTAGCCGACGGTCGTCTGTCGTGCCAGCTCTACCAGCGTAGTGCCGACACCTTTTTGGGTGTTCCGTTCAACATCGCATCGTACGCTCTGCTAACGATGATGATCGCACAGGTTTGTGGTTTGGAGGCTGGCGATTTCGTTCATACTTTGGGCGATACACACCTCTACCTCAACCACTTGGAGCAGGCAGCGGAGCAACTTTCGCGTGAGCCGCGCAAGTTACCTACGATGCGTTTGAATCCCGACGTGAAATCGATTTTCGACTTCCGCTACGAAGATTTCACCCTCGAAGGCTACGACCCACACCCCGCGATCAAAGCTCCGATGTCATTTTAACGATGTATGAATTGGCAAAGAATTTGCGACAATTTTGAATCTTGAATTATGAATTTTGAACTGAATATAATCGTTGCCGTTGCCGAGAATGGTGTTATCGGCGGATCGAACACGTTGCTGTGGCACATCTCGGAGGACCTGCGTCGTTTTAAGCAGCTCACAACGGGCCACCCAGTGATTATGGGTCGCAAGACCTACCTCTCGATCGGTCGCCCGCTACCCAATCGCCGCAATATCGTTATCTCGCGCCAAGCAGATCTGCAAATCGAAGGCTGTGAGGTGTTTAGCTCGTTGGAAGCCGCAATCGAGGCGTGCCGTGCAGCAGATACCGAACAGGCATTTGTAATCGGTGGCGGTGAGGTCTATCGTCAGGCTCTGCCACTCGCTGACCGCATCCATTATACGCGCGTGTTCCGCGCCTATGAGGGCGATACGACCTTCCCCGCACTCGACCCTGCGGAGTGGCGCAAGGTAAGCGAAGAGCGTTTCGAGCGCGGCGAAAAGTACGAATATCCCTACTCGTTCGAAACCTACGAACGCGCCTAAATTCGACATCTAAAAGCCGTCTGCGGGCAGTTTTCGCACTTTTTTGCACGTTTTTTGCGGTTCGATTTGGTCGAACCGTTTTTTTTACTTACCTTTGCACCAGCAAAAACGAAATAGCGATTTCGGGAGAGATGAAATCCCGCGCTTTAGGGGGGGCGATTGAGCCGAACCACAAATGAAAGAGTTGCAAATTTCGTTAATATCGCGGAGTGGAGCAGTTGGCAGCTCGTTGGGCTCATAACCCAAAGGTCGGAGGTTCGAGTCCTCCCTCCGCTACTAAAGAGGACAAATCGCAAGATTCGTCCTTTTTTTGTGCAATTTCGTTTTTGTAATTGCCTGATACACTGAACATTAAATCAAAGAACAAATTTCCGAAGTCGGTTAGATAAGCCCTATTTTCTTTGTCCCATCTAACCCCATTAGGAAAGACCATTTTTTGTATCTTTTGGCTGGTTTCAAAGTCGCCCATATTCCAATAACTGCTTAAATTACAAGCAATTCTGATTGCGTCCTCAATGTAAGATGCAAGGTTCGAGAGGTTCACAGAGATTTTTTCCAACTCCGCCTCCGTAGAGCGTTTTTCAGCCTCCAAATCGGCGATGGCACTGCTGTACGCATCTTCGTCCACTTTGCCTATTGCGAAGTTCTTTTTAGCCGTCTTAATGTAGGTATTGATAGTTGCCAGATGTTTCTTTACCGCATTGATGTCATCTTCCTGCGTATTCTCCTTCTCGGCAAACTTTTGCTTCAACACCTCAACCAGCGTTGGGATAAGTTCCATAGGCACATTGAAACGGTCGAGCAATTCGGAATACTTTGCGTGTAGTTCTTTCGCCGATACATTGACCGAACCATCCTTACCGCTATATTTATAATAGTCCAGATTCTTCTTTTTGACCGTGTAGCCCGTCAGCATATGACCATTGTAATAGATGTGTCCTTTCAATGGGAATTGAGGGGTAATGGCGGCTTGTTCATAGCCGCCGTGATTACCGTCAAGAATTTGTTGCACTCTATCGAACAATGCCTCGGAAATTAATTTCTCCTGCTTGCCTTTGATAACATTGCCGTTGAGGAACTTATGCTCCAATCGCCCGCAATAGAACGGATTTCGCAAACACTCTGATAGGCGTTGTTTCTTAATATCCAGCCCTCGCGCTCGTAGGCGTTCCACAACCATTGCTTGGGTTATGTCGGGTTCATTGGCAATCCACTCCCAAGCATTTTTAAGTATGCGCCCATCGTCATTGATAGTTAGTTGGTGTTCTTTGTTCACCTTCTTTGAATTGTAGCCAAGTGGCGGGCGACCATACCACTCGCCTCGGTTGATACACGCCACCATACCCTCGTAGCACTTATGCCTACGCATAGCGTTGTCGATGTCGGCAACGATGAGCAAGATAGCCTCGATGTGTTCTGCCAGCAAATTGCTCTTATCTACGGGTTGATTGACGGCAATAATGGTGATACCGCTACGGTTCAACTGACCCTTATAGGTCAAACCCTCGGTCATATTACGACTGAAACGGTCGTAATCATATACTACGATAGTGTCAATTTCGGGGTCGTTGAGGACGATGCCAATCATCTCCAAGAATTTATCTCCCGCTTTCTTTGCGCTCTCGAATGTGCCGCCGAAATCGTACTTAACCTCCTTGTTGTTATTTTCGCAATATCTGTGGCACGCATCCAACTGCGTGTCAATTGAATTATTGCTCTTAAATTGCTCCTCCGACGATACTCGTGTCCAAGTCGCCGATTTACCCTTACCACTCGCTGTAAGTGCCTTTCTCCTGCTGATAATCTGGTCTATGCCATATTTCTTTTTCTTTTTAATCATTAGTATTCAGTTTATTAGCCTTATTATTCACATACCACGCATAACCGATTTCAGCAATATTGTCCAATCCGTTAAGAATGGTAATTATGTCATTTTCGTTGGTAACGCCCAACGCTGCGAATTGTTTGATGTACTTTTCATCGATTTGTCCTTTTACGAACATATTAAATTAAATTTTCAATCCCCTCGAAGGGGTTATACTGCTATTCGCCTCCTGCTACGGTTAATTGAGCGGGACTTCTGGTCGGCAAGGCACACAGCAACCTTTGCGCTCTGGGCGCAGTTAGCCTATCGTTACATCATCATAAATTTTTTATGGGATTATTAAAGAGGAGAACAGTTCCCGTGAAAGAACTGAACTGATGCAAATATACAAATCTATTTTGATAATTCCAAATAATTTTAATAATTCTACATAAATTTATAAAATTTTTATATTGAATTTATTTAGTCATTCGCTCATTCTCTTAATGTTATATAACATTAAGACCTACAATAATTTATATAATTTATCCATAAATTATCTATGGATATTTTTTTGTAAATTTTATGGAGGGGGTATGGGGTGGAAGGGCATTTTTAATAACTGTCATCCCATTTTGATTTTTTATGAAGGGGGTACGCAAATCAGATATGCCCCCACTTGTTAGACGAAAATTTTTTACCCAAAATTTTCAGACTTAAAAAATCGACCTCCCTATATCACAAACTCCTTCTTTACTCGCTGAACGGTCGATACCGATACTCTACATATCGCCGCTGTATCTCGGATTGACTTGCCCGCCTTCAATGAGCGAATAACCTTGCCGTATTCCTCTTGCTTGCGCTCCTTGCTTTTTACCGAGCCGACCTTGCGACCCAATTTGCCACCGTCGGCAATGTATTTGGCACGACCACTGTTGAGGCGGTAGGTGATGTTCTCCCTTTCGAGTTGGGCGCATACGCCGAGCACCGACACCATCACCGCCAAATA
>JAFPAT010000072.1 GCA_017425655.1 Rikenellaceae bacterium
CCAAGACGGCGACCGAGAGAGAACTGCGCAACGCATACCACCAAAGCTACCACTGCAAGCAAAACCTCGGTTACGAAATCGGCATCCTGCAAATCGAGAATAAAGCAGGTTGTACGTGCCATAATCACCGCAAGACCGACAAGCCACATATAGAACGAAAGTGAGCTATGGCGAGAGATCCAACCATTCAGTCGCGGCGTAGCGTGGCGACATACCTGCGCCACAATGAAGGGCATTACAAGCATCGGAGCTACGCGGGAGAGAATCTCTGTAAATGAGCATGTTCCATCGCCCACTGCACTCAAAACAACGGGAGCCGCAAATGCGAAAACAAAGTTACATAATAGACTGTATGTTGTCATCGTAACGATATTTGCGCCCAACATTCCGCCAATCACTACCGCCGCCATTGCAACAGGTGCCATAACGCAGATCATTGCACCCTGCGCTACAACCGGATTCCACCACGCCAACGCGGCATAGAGGGCAATGGCAACAACAAACTGGAAGGCTATCAACCAAAAGTGCATCGCCTGCAATCGCATCTGTCGCATATCGACACGGCAGAATGTAAAAAAGAGCATCGAGAAGATCACTACGGGGGTGATCATATGGTTGCACCACGCATCAAGCGTCATAATCTGGCGGCAGAGCAACGCGCCTGCGATCATAACGGTCGGCATCGAGATTGTCTTTACAGTTGGATTCATCGTTAATTAAAGTCTAAATGATGGGGGCAAATGTAGCTATTTTTGAGCGGTTTGCCACATCCCGAAGCACATTTTCAACAATCTAAATCGCTTTTTTGCGCTCGTATGTTGCGTATATATTGCGCCCATACAAGCCCGCGCAGGAGAAAAAGTTGAAAAAAACATATGTTTTTTCGCAAAAATGGGTGGTCAAATATTTGCTGACTGACGCGCTTTTGTTATCTTTGTAGTCGATATTTTCTCAAATTCAAATTCTATAAGAATTCTACTTATATGAGTGAGGCATTAAAACACGAATGTGGCATCGCCCTCGTTAGGTTAAGAAAACCTATCTCCTTTTACACCGAAAAGTACGGCACACCCCTCTACGGTATGAACAAACTCTATCTGTTGATGGAGAAACAGCATAACCGAGGTCAGGAAGGTGCAGGTTTGGCTTGCGTAAAACTTACAGCACAGCCCGGCAACGAATATATCTTCCGCGAACGAGCTATCGGTAGCGGAGCTATCGGCGAATGTTTCGCCGCCGCAAACAAAGCTATCGCAGCAGGTCGAGCAGCAGGTCTATCGGATGACGATATGCCCTACGTCGGCGAGTGCTATGTAGGACACCTCCGTTATAGTTCGGCCGGCCGTAGCGGTATGTCGTATGTGCATCCCTTCCTGCGTCGCAACAACTGGCGTAGCCGTAATATCGTTTTGGCAGGTAATTTCAGCCTGACAAATAGCGAAGAGTTGATGGCTCACGTAGTAAAGCAGGGTCAGCACCCCCGTCAGGATGCAGATATGTTCCTGATGCTCGAACAACTCGGCTATATGCTCGATGAGCAGGTCGAGGAGTTGCAGCATAAATTTATGGCCGAAGGTTATACCGACTCGGCTCTGATCGATAAGATCGAAGACGAACTCAATATCCAAAAGATTATGCGCGAGGCCTCATCGCTCTGGGATGGTGGCTACGTAATCGAAGGCGCAACAGGTACGGGCGACTGCTTCGTAATGCGCGATAAGTGGGGTATCCGCTCGGCATTCTACTACATCGACGATGAGGTTGTAATCGTCGCATCGGAGCGTCCCGTAATTCAGACCGCAATGAACCTCTCAACAGATCAGGTTAAGGAGTTGAAACCGGGCGAAGGTCTCTTTATTAAGCGCAACGGCGAGGTTAGCGTCGAGCAGATTTTGGAGCCTGCCGAGAAATTCGCACCTTGTTCGTTTGAGCGCATCTATTTCTCGCGCGGTAGCGACTCGGATATCTATCGTGAGCGTAAGATGCTTGGTCGTCTGCTCTGCGACAAGATTCTGCAAGAGGTGGATTACGACATCGATCATTTGGTACTTTCGTTTATTCCCAACACAGCCGAAGTGGCTTACTACGGTATGGTCGAGGGCATGAACAACTATATGAATCGCCAAAAGGTTGAGCAGATTGAGGCTCTGGGTACAAATCCGCAGGCCGAGCAGATCGAGGCAATTCTCGACCGCAGCGTGCGTACCGAGAAGTTGGCTATTAAGGATATCAAACTGCGCACGTTCATCACTGAAGGTTCGAGTCGCAACGATCTGGCAGCTCATGTTTACGACATCACATACGACACGGTTACCCCCGGTGTTGATAGTATCGCCGTTATTGATGACTCGATCGTTCGTGGTACAACGCTAAAGCAGAGTATCATTAAGATTCTCGCACGTCTGAATCCGAAGAAGATCATTATCGTTTCGTCGTCGCCGCAGGTACGCTATCCCGACTACTACGGTATCGATATGTCGCGTATGAGCGAGTTTATCGCCTTCCACGCTGCTGTTGCATTGTTGCGTGAGCGCGGTATGGAACAGCTGCTGCACGACACCTACAACAAGTGCTTGGAGCAGGCGAAACTACCCGTTACGGAGATGGTCAATTGCGTGAATGATATCTATGCACCCTTCACCGATGACGAGATCACTGTACAGATTACCAAAATGCTGACTCCCGAAGATTGCACTGTACCCGTTAGTATCGTATATCAGAGCATCGAGGGTCTGCACGAGGCTTGCCCCAACAATAAGGGCGATTGGTATTTCTCGGGCGACTACCCCACTGCAGGCGGCAACCGCTTGGTAAATGCTGCTTACGTGGCTTACTACGAGAAGTACGTCAAATAGATATTTACAGAGTTTGACCGACTAAAAACACTTGACACTCATTATGGGAAACTATAAGCTGAAGAAAGAGGGCGGATTGATCCCTAATGCCGAGCCAAAAGATATTGTCTGCCGCTACGAGCGCATCAATACCAATGTCTTCGAGACCGAGAACGATGGTACGGCCTATGTAGCCGACAAAATTGCTGCCGCAATCAAGGCAAAAGAGAGTACGGGCGAAGCATTTGTGCTGGGTATTACCTCCGGCAGTTCGCCGCTGGGTGTATATACCAAACTTGTGGATAAGTTCCGTGCCGGCGAGGTCAGTTTCCGCAATGTTGTCGTATTCTCGCTCGACGAGTTCTACGGCATCACCAAAGATGATCATCGCAGTCGAAACTTCCGTATTCACGAGGAGTTCTTGGAGTATGTAAATGTCCGTCCCGAAAATATCTATATCCCCGACTCGTCGGTGCCCGTTGAGAAGGTTTCACAATACTGCCACGACTACGAGGCTAAAATCGCCGAGGTCGGTGGTTTGGATTTGATGTTGCTCGGCGTAGGTTCAAAGGGCCAGATCGGATTCAACGAAGCGGGTTCGTATTCGAACAGCAAGACCCGTATGGTTGCATTGAGCAACGCAAGCATTCAAGAGGAGGCATCGGCATTTGCAAGCATAAAAGATGTTCCGACAAAGGCTATCACAATGGGTATCGGAACGATTCTTTCAGCAAAGCAGATCGTATTGGTAGCTTGGGGTGAGAATAAAGCTTCGGTTATCGGCAGAGTCATCGAGGGTGCCATCGATCCGATGTGTCCCGCAACATATTTGCAGAATCACAACAATATCGAGGTCGTTATCGACGAAGAGGCTGCCGAGGAATTGACCAGAGAGAAGGCTCCTTGGTTGGTCGGAACGTGCGATTGGTCGCCCAAATTTATCCGCAAAGCGGTAATCTGGCTGGCGATGAAGACCCAAAAGCCGATTCTCAAACTTACCTATAAGGATTATATCGACAACTCTCTCGGGCAGTTGCTCGAAGCAGAGGGCACGTTCGATGCGATCAATATCAAAGTATTCAACGACTTGCAGCACACCATTTCGGGTTGGCCCGGTGGTAAGCCCAATGCTGACGATTCGACTCGTCCCGAACGCGCCACACCCTATCCGAAGCGCGTGATTATCTTCTCGCCCCATCCCGACGACGATGTTATCTCGATGGGCGGAACATTTATGCGTCTGACCGATCAGGGACACGATGTACACGTCGCTTATCAGGTTTCGGGCAATGTCGCAGTGCACGACGACGTGATCAAGCAGTTTATCTCGACTGCTCGTGAAATGGGACTTGGCGACCGAGTGAATGAGGTTAATCGCATTATCAATACCAAGCGTAAAGGCGAGCCCGAACCTCGCGCACTACTCGAATTGAAGGGCGCAATGCGTCGTGGCGAGGCTCTCGGAGCGTGCTCGGTATTCGGTGTTAAGGAGGAGAATATCCATTTCCTCGATCTGCCTTTCTATGAATCGGGTGGAATCAAGAAAAATCCGATGGGTCAGGCCGACATCGATATTATCGTGAAGCTGTTGCGTGAGGTAAAACCTCATCAGATCTTCGCAGCGGGCGATCTGGCAGATCCGCACGGCACACATCGCGTATGCATCGACGCTATTCTCGGTGCTGTCGAGCAGGTCAAAGACGAGGAATGGATGAAGGATTGCCGTATGTGGCTCTATCGTGGAGCTTGGATGGAGTGGGGCCTGGATATGGTCGATATGGCTGTACCCCTCTCACCCGACGAGGTTATCAAGAAGCGACACGCAATCTATCGCCACCTTTCACAGAAGGATCTCGTTCCCTTCCCGGGCGAAGATCCGCGCGAGTTCTGGCAGAGAGCCGAAGAGCGTACCCAAACAACCGCAATGCTCTACGATAAGCTCGGAATGGCCGAATATCAGGCGTTGGAGGTATTTGTAAGAATGTTCTAATCAAAGACAATTACTAACTAATAATAAAAACATTAAAGAGATGAGATTAATTATCGAGAACAACGCTGCCGAGGTTGCTAAATGGGCAGCAAACCACATTGTTGAGCGCATCAATGCACATAAGGGTCCCAAGCCTTTCGTTCTGGGTCTTCCTACCGGTGGCACTCCCCTGGGTACTTACAAGGAGCTGATCGCTATGAACAAGGCTGGTAAGGTTTCGTTCAAGAATGTGATTACGTTCAATATGGACGAGTACTGCAACCTGCCCGAGGAGCACCCCGAGAGCTACCACTCGTTTATGTGGAACAACTTCTTCAAGCACGTTGATATCAATCCCGAGAATGTAAACATTCTGAACGGTAACGCTGAAGATTTGGAGCGTGAGTGCGCAGAGTACGAGGCAAAGATCGAGGCAGCAGGCGGTATCGACCTGTTTATGGGTGGCGTAGGTAACGATGGCCACATCGCTTTCAACGAGCCTTTCTCGTCGCTCCACTCGCGTACCCGTATCAAGACCCTGACCGAGGATACAATCATCGCTAACGCTCGTTTCTTCGATGGCGACGTTAATCTGGTTCCCAAGACCGCTCTGACCGTTGGTGTTGGTACCATTCTGTCGAGCCGCGAGGTTATGATCCTGGCTACCGGCCACGCAAAAGCACAGGCTGTTAAGCAGGGTGTGGAGGGTGCTTACAACCACTCGTGGACTATCACCGGCTTGCAGGTACACCCCAAGGGCGTTCTGGTTATCGACGACGCTGCTGCGCAGGAGTTGAAGGTTTCGACCTACCGCTACTTCAAGGATATCGAGAAGGACAACTTGTAGTCCGAACGCGATACCCTCACAATAACGACCGTCCCTCCGCATTGGGGCGGTCGTTTTGTTTTTACTTTGCTCTCACAATAGACACGCGGTGGCGTGGGGCGGCGCGATTTTCAATCGCGGGCGCCACCGCGTGTGTCGATTTCGGAGAAATCGCCATTTGAGAATTCAAGATTCAAAATGCAAAATTATTTACTTTGCATTCAATGAGAAAACACCCGCCAATGATGAGATATATCGAGTACAAATTTCAAAACAAAAAAAGCCACACTCCTATGGAGCGTGGCTATTGTTATAAATTATAATTCGAAGATTACTCTTCGCTTGTAGCTTTCGGGTTGTAGGGCTTCAAGATACCGCGCTTCGACGAACGGATGAAATCCAAAATCTCATCGCGCAACTCCGACTGCGGGAACTGCTCCTCAACCAACTCAACCGCCTTACCATAGCTATGACCGCTCTGGAACAGCACGCGGAAGATGTTCTGGATCTCCTCGATCTGTGCCGATGTAAAACCGCGACGACGCAGACCCAAGAAGTTAGCACCAACGAACGAAACGGGCAGGTGAGCCGCCTTGACGTAGGGAGGAATATCCTTGCTAACCAACGAGCCGCCACCGACCATAGCGTGAGCACCGATACGGCAGAACTGATGCACCGCCGAGTGGCCACCGATAATTGCCCAGTCGCCAACCTCAACTTCGCCTGCCAGAGAAACGCCATTGACGATCACGCAGTGGCTACCCACTTCGCAGTCGTGTGCCACGTGAGCGTAGGCCATAATTAGGTTGTGGCTACCAACAACGGTCTTACCTTTGGCAGCTGTACCGCGATTGACCGTTGCACACTCGCGAACAACATTATAGTCGCCCAACTCGGCAGTCGAATACTCGCCCTTGAACTTCAAATCCTGCGGAATACCTGCGATAACTGCGCCAGTATGGATATCGCAACCTTTACCCAAACGCGCACCATCCTGCAACACAGCTCCGGTACGGATATGACAATCATCACCGATAACTACATCGGCAGCAACATATGCAAAGGGATCAATCGTTACATTTGCACCGATCTTGGCATCGGGATGAACGTATGCCATCGGGCTAATTAAAGAGTTCTCCATATAGTTCAGAAAATCAATTATTTTTCGTTTATTACTTCTTTTTAGCGATCTGCGCCATCAGCGTAGCCTCGGTTGCCAACTGACCTCCGACAAACGCTTTTGCCTCCATAATCACGATACCGCGACGGATAGGCTCGGCCAAACGCAACTCGAACTGCAACGTATCACCAGGGACAACCTTACGCTTGAATCGCACACCGTCGATCTTCATAAAGTAGGTCGAATAGTTCTCGGGATCCGACACCGCACTCAATGCCAAAATACCGCCACACTGTGCCATTGCCTCAACAATCAGCACACCGGGCATAACAGGCTCCTCGGGGAAATGGCCCACAAAGAAGGGCTCATTCATCGTTACATTCTTGATACCTGCAACCGACTCCTCGTCAATATGGAATACGCGATCAACCAACAGGAACGGCGGGCGATGCGGCAACATCGAACGCAGAGCATTGATGTCATAGACTGGAGCAACCGAAGGATCGTACTTGAAGCGAGGTTTTTCACCCTCCTTGCGCATTGTGCGACGGATCTGCTTAACCGTCTCGGTATTGGCGAAATGACCGGGGCGGGTAGCCATAATACGACCCTTGATGCGCATACCGAGCAGAGCAAAATCGCCCAGCAAATCGAGCAACTTGTGGCGAGCCAGCTCGTTGGTGTAGCGCAATTCGAGGTGGTTCAAATAGCCGCCCGTAATCTTGATGTCGGTCTTATTGAAGACCTTTGCCAAACGAGCCAACTCCTCGTCAGAAACAGGATTCTCGACTACAACGATAGCGTTATCCAAATCGCCGCCCTTGATCAAATTGGCTTTGAGCAGCGGTTCCAGCTCATGCAGGAATACGAAGGTACGGCACGATGCGATATTATCCTGATAGCTATCCTCAGGCATAAAGGTCGCATACTGATTACCAATCACTTTCGAGTTATAATCGACATGGACCGACACGTTGAAATCATCGTCGGGATACAACAGAATAACCACGCCTTTTTCGGGAATGGTATATACAATCTTGTCAGTTACTTCGTAATATTTACGATCGGCGTTCTGCTCCTCCAAGCCTACAGCTACGATGCCTGCTGCATATTCGCGAGCCGAACCATCCATAATCGGAGTTTCGGGAGCATCAACCTCGATAATGGCATTATCAACACCCATAGTCCAGAGTGCCGAAACGATATGTTCAATGGTAGAAACTCTTGCTGCACCACGCTCGATGGTTGTACCACGCGAAGTATCTATAACAAAATCGCCCAATGCTGGAACTTCGGGTGCGCCCTCCAAATCGACACGACGGAAAATAAGTCCTGTATCGACATCAGCGGGAAGCACTCGCATATTTACATTAAGACCAGTATGAAGACCGCGGCCGGAAAACGACAGCGGGGCTTTCAATGTTTGC
>JAFPAT010000073.1 GCA_017425655.1 Rikenellaceae bacterium
ACGATGCTCGTTCGAGTATCTGTAATCAATCCACCTCATAAATTTGAAATCTAATTATTCTTACAATATGCAAGAGATAGATGCATTAAAAGCTAAAAGTCTGGCAGAGTTGCGACAGATTGGCAAGGCTTTGGGTATCACCGATCAATTGAAAAAGAAGGAGTTGATCGATCGTATCGTGGCAGTGGCAACCGGAGCAGAGAGTGCCGAGGAGTCGAGTCCTGCGAATGACGTTCCGACGGAGAAACCGAAGCGTGGTCGCCGTCCGCGTGTCAGTATGACACGTGTCGAGGATACCAAAATGAATATCCCCGAGAGTTTGAATGAGCCAGATGCGGAGGTTGAAGCCGAAGTCGCGGAGTCAGTGCCCGAGTCTGTGGCTAATGTCGAGGATGTAGTGCAGACAGCAGCCGAGCCAAAGAGCCGAGAGGTACAACCGAAAAAACGAGGTCGCAAACCTAAAAATATAGCTGTGAATTCTGATGAACAGCTTGAAGTTGGCGAACCCGATATTCCGCAGGATATACCTCTGCCCGAATACGAGATAGCACACAATGATCACTATATCGAGGAGGAGGTGATAATTACCAAAGATGATTTCTCCGGCGAGATTGAGGGTGAGGGTGTTTTGGAGGTTATGCCCGATGGCTATGGTTTCTTGCGCTCGGCCGATTATAACTATCTTAACTCGCCTGACGATATTTACGTGTCGCCTTCGCAGATTAAACTTTTTGGTTTGAAACCAGGTGATACCGTTAGTGGAACTATCCGCCCGCCGAAAGAGGGCGAAAAATATTTCCCGCTTATTAAGGTCTTGGAAATCAATGGCCTTGAGCCTGAATATGTGCGCGATCGTGTTCAGTTTGAGTTCCTTACCCCACTTTTCCCTTGTGAAAAATTCGATCTTACGAGCAATGGTCATAATTCGATCTCGAATCGCGTTGTCGATCTCTTCTCGCCTATCGGTAAAGGTCAGCGCGGTTTGATTGTGGCACAGCCCAAAACGGGTAAGACTCTTCTGTTGCAGTCAATAGCAAATGCAATTGCCGACAATCATCCCGAAGTATATATGATCGTTCTGCTTATCGACGAGCGTCCCGAGGAGGTTACTGAAATGGCTCGAAATGTTAAGGCCGAGGTTATCGCCTCGACATTCGACGAGCAGGCTTCGCGCCACGTTAAGGTTGCCGAGATGGTGCTCGATAAGGCGAAGCGTATGGTCGAGTGTGGCCACGATGTTGTTATCTTCCTCGACTCGATTACCCGTTTGGCTCGTGCCTATAACTCGGTGCAGCCAGCATCGGGTAAGGTGCTTTCGGGCGGTGTTGATGCCAATGCCCTGCATAAGCCCAAGCGTTTCTTCGGTGCTGCACGTAATACCGAGGAGAAGGGCTCGCTGACAATTATTGCTACAGCTTTGATTGATACCGGCTCGAAGATGGATGAGGTTATCTTTGAGGAGTTTAAGGGTACAGGTAATATGGAGTTGCAGCTCGATCGCAAGTTGGCCGATAAACGAATCTTCCCGTCGGTCAATGTTATTGCATCGGGTACTCGCCGCGAGGATTTGTTGCTTAATAAGGAACTGATTAACCGCACTTGGGTTTTGCGTCGTTTCCTCTCGGATATGACAACTGTCGAGGCTATGGAGCATACCAAAAAACATATGGAACGTACGCGAGATAATGAGGAGTTTCTAATTACGATGAACCAATAAAACAAAATAATACCTATGAAGAAACTTATTACATTTATGCTGCTTGTATTTGCTGTGCAGACGGCGGCAGCATGGGGTCCGAAGGGTCATGATGTAGTTGCATACATTGCCGAATGTAATGTCAATAACCGCGTGAAGGCAAAGGTTATGCAGGCTTTGGGCGGTCATACATTTACCTACTACTCGTCGTGGGCGGATAATATTCGCAACTTCCCCGAATATCGTCATACCTCGACGTGGCACTATGCCAATGTCGATGAGGGTTACACCTATGCAACAATGCCCAAGAATCCGAAGGGCGATGTGCTGACGGCTGTAACGCTGATTGTCGAGCAGTTGAAGAGCGGCAAAATAACACCCGAAGAGGAGAATATCTATCTGCGAATGTTGATTCATTTTGTTGGCGATATGCACTGCCCGATGCACGCAGGTCGTTTGAGTGATCTGGGAGGTAACTTGGTAACGGTCAAGTGGTTTGGCCGTGAGGTTAAGTTGCACGCCGTTTGGGATGATCTGATTGTTGAGAGTGTTCGCAAGTGGAGCTACTCGGAGTGGCAGCGTGAAATTGACAATGTGTCGCGTAAGGAGCGTGAGGCTCTGTCGGCAGGTACTCCGCTCGATTGGATGAATGAGACGGTAGCAATCTGCCAGCAAGTTTATAAAGATGCTCCTGCGGGTTCGGAACTTTCGTGGGACTACCAAAATGATCACTACCCTCTCCTCGAATCGCAGTTGCGTAAAGCAGGTTATCGTCTGGCACGTTTGCTCAACGAAATTTATAAATAGTAGCTATGAAACGTTCATTTATCTTCTCTCTGGCTATTTTGGGCGCAATGCTGTCGGCATTTGCTGCTTCGCCTCGCCAAGTAAAGCGTTCAGCGCACGATTACGTTGTTGAGCGTTACGATTCGCTCTATGGCGATATCGCGGTTACGATTGATCGCCCGACGCAGTTGATCAAGGGCGCACCGACATATATCGTTTTCTTCGCTCTGCCTAATACCAACACCGTGAAGTGGATCTCGGGTCGTAAGGTCGAGGAAGGTGGCGATCGTCGTTACAATATCCAGCACGTAGGTGCGCAAACCCGTTTCCTGCGTGATAAGATGCCCGACTGCAATCTGTTGGTTGCATATATGGGCGAAAAGGATCGTTCGTGGCCGACCTATATTCGCAACCGTGAGCGTTCGGGCCAGATCGTTTGCAACATTATCGACAGCATTACTAATCTCTATAAGGCCTACGATCCTCGTATTGTGTTGAGCGGTCATAGCGGCGGTGGTCGCGTGCTGTTGCGTTATATCGAACAGGTACATGAAATTCCCGATCGCGTTGAGCGTATCGTGATCCTTGATAGCGACTATGCTTATGACGACGCTCTGCATCTTGATAAGATTGTTGAGTGGCTTGATAAGTCGAAGAAACACACGCTGTTTACTTCGGTCTATTGTGATAGCGTGGTTGTGTCTAATGGCAAGAATATTGTGTCGCCGCGAGGCGGTACTTGGTATCGTACTGGTTGGTTGCGTCGTGGTTTGGCCGAGCACTACGATTTCAAAACCGAGCAGGTAGATTCGTCGCTGACCTATTATGAGGGTAAGCACGGTCAGATTCAGATGTGGTTCAAGATGACTACTCCCGAGGTTAGCTACCATAGTACGCTTGTTGATCGTAACGGCTTTATCCAGTCGATGTTAGGTGGTACGAAGCTCGATGGCGATGGGTATGTATATTGGGGCGACCGTGCCTACAATAACTACATTGAGGACCATCCCAAGACCGAGAATCTCGATTAATAAAACCAAACCCGCGATACACTTTTTCGTATCGTGGGTTTCTTTTTGCCGAAAAATGACTATCTTTGTGGGTGCAAAATACTGATGCGGGTGTAGCTCAGTGGTAGAGCATCGGCTTCCCAAGCCGAGGGCCACGGGTTCGACCCCCGCCACCCGCTCAAACTCCTATCGAAGCCTGCCTGACTCAATCGTCGGGCAGGCTTGTTTTGTGCATTGCTTCGTTTTTTCTATATTTGTGATATCTTAACAAACTCTAATTATGAAAAAGTCCGTTTTGCTACTGATGACTCTATGTTTGTGCTTTGGAGTTTTTGCGCAGGAGTGTTGCATAAAGCCGTCAGGAGTATTTCTTGTGCCGAATATTAGCCGGGCGGAGTATGAGAGAGTTTATGATGATATTGATTCGGGCAAAATAAGTATTGCGGAAATGGAGAAGATATATAAGTCTCCTATCTTTCGACATTTCTATTCGCCGACGTGCAGTTGGTATTGCAGTGGAACAATCAATAGCGTTAAAACTTCGAGTAGCTTGAAGTCGCAAGACCAAAAGAGATATGGAGTAGAAAACATTCACGATTTCAATCATGAATCGGTCTGGGCAGAAGGTGTTTCAGGATATGGAATAGGCGAATATATCATTTATGAATTTCCTGGCAATTGTCCTAAAATCACGACGATAAATATACTTAATGGATATGTGAAGAATGACCGTCTTTGGAGGGCTAATGCGCGTGTTAAGCGCTTGAAAGTTTATTACAAT
Organism: Rikenellaceae bacterium; assembly: GCA_017425655.1. Taxonomy (GTDB): domain Bacteria; phylum Bacteroidota; class Bacteroidia; order Bacteroidales; family Rikenellaceae; genus Alistipes. The sequence goes on from JAFPAT010000073.1 coordinate 4,274, forward strand.
GATGTGCCGTATGCTATTCTCGAATTGGAAGATAGCCGTTCGCTACAATGGTTTGATATAGGCGAGGTTGGCCGAGAAAAGGATGATGCCTGCGCATGGACTCTGAAATTTGAGATTCTTGAAGTTTATCCGGGCACTCGCTACGAAGATACGGTTATATCGGAACTATATTTTGATGGGATACATACCCATTAATCGTGTGCTTGCCAAATATAGACACCCCGCTTCGATTTATTCGAAGCGGGGTGTTTTGTAAATAGAATTTAATGCTGTTATCTCACATTTGCGATGCTGATTAGGTCAGCGAAGACACCTGCGGCAGTTACGCTTGCGCCTGCACCGTAGCCCTTAATCTGCATCGGGTACTCTTTATAGCGCTCGGTGGTGAGTGAGATCACATTGTTACTACCCGAAAGATTGTAGAGCGAGTTGTCGGCACCGATCTCTTTCAGCCCAACGGTTGCCTTGCCGCGATTGTATTCTGCCACAAAACGCCAGCGTAGCCCCTTCTCCTCCATTCGTTTACGCTCGGCCTCGAATTGTGCATCAAGTTCGGGGATATGTGTCCAGAATTCATCGAGCGAACCTTCGAAATACTTATCGGGGATAAATAGATTCTTCTCAACGTCGTTCTGCTCAATACGATATTCAGCTTCGCGGGTTAAGATCACCAACTTGCGTACAACATCCATACCGCAGAGGTCGATGCGCGGATCAGGTTCGGCATAGCCCGCCTCACAAGCCATTCGAATAGCTTTGCTCAATGGTATGTCGGCACTCATTACATCGAAGATATAGTTGAGTGTGCCCGAAACAACTGCCTCAATACGCGAAATACGGTCGCCGCTCTTGATGAGTGATCCAATTGTGCTGATAATGGGCAGACCCGCACCTACGTTGGTCTCGTACAAGAACTTGATGCCACGACGGCGAGCGGTCTTTTTTAAGCGATCGTAGGTGTCGTAATCAGACGATGCTGCGATCTTGTTAGCCGCAACTACCGAAACGTTTGCATCGAGCAACTTTTGGTAGGTCTGTGCTACGTCATAGCTTGCCGTACAATCGACAAATACAGAGTTGAAAATATTGGTGCGAATAATCTCGTCGGTGAAAATTTGCGACGACGATTCTGTCGTTGATTCTGCCAGCAGCCGACGATAATCATTGAGATTAATACCGTCGCGATTGATAATCATGCGACGTGAGTTGGCTATGCCTATCACGTTGATTTTTAGCGAATTTTCATCGGCTAACTTATGTTGTTGTTTAGCTATCTGATCGAGTAAATTGCTGCCAACTAAACCAACGCCAGCGACAAATACATTCAGTACCTGATACTCTGACAGGAAGAACGAATCGTGGATTACGTTCA
>JAFPAT010000008.1 GCA_017425655.1 Rikenellaceae bacterium
TTTATGTGTTCGGCACACGGCCAGAGCCGCAAGTTTTGGGAGGAGAACGCGATGCCCGAGGGTCTCAAGGTAGTTGATTTGGCGCAGGACTTCCGCGATGAGTCGGAGGGTTATGTGTATGGTCTGCCCGAAATCAACCGCGAGCGCACTCGTAATGCAACTCGCGTGGCGAATCCCGGTTGTTTTGCGACGGCTATTCAGTTGGCGTTGCTGCCTTTGGCTGCTGCGGGCGAGTTGAAAGATGAGATTCACGTAACGGCCATTACGGGTTCGACTGGCGCAGGTGTAAAGCCGAGCGCAACGACTCATTTCAGCTGGCGCAACGACAATCTGTCGGTGTATAAGGCTTTCGAGCACCAGCATCTGTTGGAGATCGGTCGCACGTTGCGTGGCCTGCAACCCTCGTTCGATAATGAAATCAATTTTGTGCCGATGCGCGGTGATTTTGCGCGTGGTATTTTGGCCGCCGTTTATACCGAGTCATCGCTTTCGGTAGAGGAGGCTCGCAAACTTTACGAAGATTTCTATCGTGATGCTGCATTTACCTTCGTGGCGAGTAAGAATGTCGATTTGAAGCAGGTAACCAACACCAATAAGGCTTTGGTTTGGGTTGAAAAGCACGGCTCGAAGCTGATGATCGTGTCGGTGATCGACAACCTGCTGAAAGGTGCGTCGGGCCAGGCGGTGCAGAATATGAACATAATGTGCGGTTTCGATGAGCGTGAAGGTTTGCGCTTGAAACCTAACGCATTCTAAAAAACGAAGACGAAAGATGAATCTTTTTGATGTATATCCGTTGTATCCCGTCGAGCCTGTTCGCGGTTGTGGCAACTACGTTTATGATGCCGAGGGTCAGGAGTATCTTGACCTCTATGGCGGCCATGCGGTGATTTCGATTGGCCACGCTCATCCTCACTATGTCGAGGCGATCTCGAAGCAGGTAGCGGCGTTGGGTTTCTATTCCAATTCGGTTGAAAATTCGTTGCAACGTGAGTTTGCCGAGCGTTTGGGTAAGGCGTGTGGATATGAGGATTATCGATTGTTCCTCTGTAATTCGGGGGCCGAGGCGAATGAAAATGCGATCAAGTTAGCCTCATTCCATTCGGGTAAGGAGAAGGTGTTGGCCTTCTCGCGCGCGTTCCATGGTCGTACCTCAGGAGCAGTAGCTGCTACGGACAATCCGAAAATCGTGTCGCCCTTTAATCGTACGAAGAATGTCGAATTCGTTGCTTTGAATGACCTAGCTGCTGTCGAAGAAAAGTTGGCCGAAGGCGGTTTCTGCGCAGTACTTATCGAGGGTATTCAGGGTGTAGCCGGTATTCAGTGCCCGACCGACGAATTCCTGCGCGGTCTGCGCGAACTGACTACGCGCTATGGCGTTACGCTGATTTTAGACGAGATTCAGTCGGGCTATGGCCGTACGGGTAAGTTCTTTGCTCACCAATGGACTGGTATTCGTCCCGATATGATCACCGTGGCAAAGGGTATCGCCAACGGTTTTCCGATGGGTGGTGTGCTGATTGGACAGCAGTTTGAGGCGTGGTATGGTATGCTGGGTACAACCTTTGGTGGCAACCACTTGGCTTGTGCGGCAGCTTTGGCAGTGCTTGATGTGATCGAGGGTGAGCGATTGATCGAAAATGCCAATGAGGTGGGCGAGTATCTGATTGCCGAGTTGCGCAAAATGCCACGTTTGAAGGAGGTGCGCGGTCGCGGTCTGATGATCGGTATCGAGATTGACGGCTCGGCTGCGGAGTTGCGCCGTCGTCTGCTCTTCGAGAAGCATATCTTCACGGGCGGTGCGGGCGCTACAACGGTGCGTCTGTTACCTGCGCTGACGGTTGGTCGTAAGGAGGCTGATCGCTTCCTCGCTTCGTTCAGCGAATTGATTAACGAATAATAGAAAATTTAAGATATGAAAAAATTTACCTGCGTCGAGGATATCGGTAATCTGCACGCGGCGGTAGCCGAGGCGATGGAGATCAAGCGCGATCGCTTTGCATTCAGCGATTTGGGCCGTAACCGTACGCTGTTGATGATATTTTTCAATTCGAGTTTGCGTACCCGTTTGAGTACCCAGAAGGCTGCTATGAATCTGGGTATGAACGTAATGGTGCTCGATGTAAATCAGGGTGCATGGAAACTCGAAACCGAGCGCGGTGTGGTTATGGATGGCGATAAGGCCGAGCATCTGTTAGAGGCAATTCCCGTAATGGCATCGTATTGCGATATTATCGGTGTGCGCTCGTTTGCGCAGTTCCGCGATAAGGCAGAGGATTATGAGGAGCGTGTAATCGAGCAGTTTATTCGCTATTCGGGTCGCCCTGTATTCAGCATGGAGGCTGCTACGCGCCACCCGTTACAGAGCTTTGCCGATCTTATTACAATCGAGGAGTATAAAACAAAAGATCGTCCGAAGGTAGTTATGACCTGGGCTCCGCACCCGAAGGCATTGCCGCAGGCTGTACCCAACTCGTTCGCAGAGTGGATGAATGCGACAGACTATGAGTTTGTAATCACTCATCCGGAGGGCTATGAGTTAGATCCGAAATTTGTAGGTCGCGCGAAGGTGGAGTATGACCAGCGTAAGGCATTTGAGGGTGCAGATTTCATCTATGCGAAGAATTGGTCGGCATACGCTGATCCAAACTATGGCAAGGTACTCTCAACCAATCGCGATTGGACGGTCGATGCAGAGAAGATGGCACTGACTAATAATGCATATTTTATGCACTGCCTGCCTGTGCGTCGTAATATGATTGTAACTGACGAAGTGATCGAATCGGAGCGTAGTTTGGTTATCCCCGAGGCTGCTAACCGCGAAATCTCGGCCGAGGTAGTTATTAAACGCTTGTTGGAGGGCTTGAAATAACAATGGCTAAAATTCAACATATCAACGTTGTAAAGATTGGCGGCAATGTAATTGACAATGCCGAGGCTTTGGCGCGATTTATCGATGACTTTGCAAAATTGGAGGCTCCGAAAATTTTGATTCACGGTGGCGGTAAGTTGGCTACGCGATTGAGCGAGAAACTTGAAATCGAAACCAAGATGATCGATGGTCGCCGCGTTACCGATCGCCAAACCCTTGACATTGTAACGATGGTATATGCAGGTTTGATCAATAAGCAGATTGTCGCGGGTTTGCAGGCAGCAGGTTGTAACGCTATCGGATTGTCGGGCGCTGATGCCAATGTCGTGCCCGCCGTTCGCCGTGCGCCTGTGCCTATCGATTTCGGTTTTGTTGGCGATATCGACGCGGCGAAGATCAACTCTGATTTTATCGCTACGTTGTTGGAGGCTGGTGTATCGCCCGTTTTCTGTGCTATTACGCACGATGGAGAGGGTAGTTTGCTCAATAGTAATGCCGATAGTGTCGCTTCGGCCGTGGCGGTGGCAGCATCGCGTATCGCTCCTACGGATATGCACTTCTGCTTCGAGAAGTTGGGTGTGTTGCGCGATGTGGATGATCCCGATTCGCTGATTGCGGAGATTCGCCCCGATAGCTATCGCGAATTGCGCGAATTGGGTGTGGTCAATAAGGGTATGATCCCAAAGATCGACAATGCTTTCTGCGCAGTGGAAAAGGGTGTTAAGAGTGTAACGATCAAACATTCGGACAATCTGTTGAGCAATATCGGAACGATTATTAAATTGTAGAAATATGGGACAAGTGTCTGCACAAGAGGCTATTGCGCTGCTCGATCAGTTAATTGCTACACCATCTCATTCGCGAGAGGAGAAGGCAACGGGTGATTTGATCGAGGCGTTTTTGCGTGTGCAAGGAATTGATGTGCAGCGAATCCATAATAATATATGGGCAAAGTGTGTGGCGTTCGATGAATCGAAACCTACTCTGTTGCTCAATTCTCACCACGATACAGTAAAGCCGTCGGCGGCTTATACGATCGACCCTTACGAACCGTTACACCGCGAAGGTCGAATTTTTGGTTTGGGCAGCAATGATGCAGGAGCATCGGTAGTTGCGTTGGCTGCTACCTTTTGCCGATATTATCGCGAGGAATTGCCATTCAACCTCATTTTGGCTTTAACGGCCGAGGAGGAAGTTATGGGCGAGAAGGGTATGCGCGCAATGTTGCCTGAATTTGAACGTGTCGGTATAAAGATCGATATGGCGCTTGTAGGCGAGCCAACCGAGATGGAAGCGGCTGTGGGCGAGCGCGGACTGTTAGTCTTTGACGCTACTGCGCACGGTCGTCGTGGTCATGCAGCACGAAATGAGGGAGAAAACGCGCTCTATAAGGCGATTGCAGATATCGAGCGACTGCGTAATTATCGTTTTGAGCAATGCTCGGAGTTGCTTGGCCCGATAAATATCGCTGTTACGATGATCTCGGCCGGAACGCAACACAATGTTGTGCCCGATGAGTGTCGATTTGTTGTTGATGTGCGCACGACCGATGCTTATACTAATGAACAGACGGTTGAGTTGTTACAGGCGGCGGTTGAGTGTGATCTGATACCCCGCTCGACGCGTGTCCGTGCCTCGGCTATTGGAGAAGACCATCCGTTGGTTAAGGCAGCAAAGGCAATTGGTCGTCAAACTTTTGTGTCGCCAACAACCTCTGATATGGCGCTTATGCCATTCCCGTCGCTGAAAATGGGAGTGGGCGTTTCGTCGCGTTCGCACTCGGCCGATGAATTTATCTTTGAAAGCGAGATCGAAGAGGGTATCGAAATTTATGATCGCTTTATTCAAAAACTGAAAGAAATTATATAGACTTAAAATATGAAACTTTGGAGCAAGGGCTTCGAGCCCGATAAGTTGATCGAAGAATTTACCGTTGGTCGTGATCGTGAATTGGATTTGCGACTGGCTAAATATGATGTGCAGGGCTCGATGGCACATATTCGCATGTTGGAGAGTATCGGGTTGCTCGAAAAAGAGGAGTTGGATACGTTGCTCGTTGCTTTGGAGGAGATTTATGCAACGGCCGAGCGCGGTGAATTTGTGATCGAGGAGGGTATCGAGGATGTTCATTCGCAGGTCGAACTGATGCTGACTCGTAAGTTGGGCGATGTGGGCAAGAAAATTCATTCGGGTCGTTCGCGTAATGATCAGGTATTGGTCGATTTGAAGCTCTTTATGCGTGATGAGTTGCGAATGATTGCCGAACATGCCGAAGCTCTTTTCGAACGCTTGCAGAAGTTGAGCGATGAGTATGCCGATGTACTGATGCCGGGTTATACCCATTTGCAGGTGGCAATGCCTTCGTCGTTTGGTCTGTGGTTTGGCGCTTACGCAGAGTCGATAGTCGATGATATGCAGATGATTGCGGCGGCCTATAAGATCGCTAATCAGAATCCTCTCGGTTCGGCTGCGGGTTATGGCTCATCGTTCCCGCTGAATCGACGTATGACCACCGAGTTGTTGGGCTTTGAAACATTGCATTATAACGTTGTTGCGGCACAGATGAGTCGCGGTAAGACCGAGCGAGCTGCGGCGTATGCCATTGCCGCTTTGGCATCGACGCTGGGCAAGATGGCTATGGACGTTTGCCTGTTTATGTGCCAGAATTTCAGTTTTGTGAGCTTCCCCGACGAGCTGACAACCGGTTCGAGCATTATGCCCCACAAGAAAAATCCCGATGTGTTCGAGATTATGCGCGGTAAGTGCAACCGTTTGCAGGCTGTGCCCAATGAAATTTCGTTGCTGACGACAAACCTGCCGTTGGGTTATCATCGCGATTTGCAGTTGTTGAAGGACATTATCTTCCCTGCAACGACCGAGATCCGCACTTGCCTTGATATGTGCGACTTCATGTTGCAGCATATTCGCATCAATCGCGATATCGTTTCGGATAGCAAGTACGATTATCTGTTTACGGTCGAGGATGTCAATCGTTTGGCGCTCGGCGGTATGCCTTTCCGCGATGCTTATCGTGAGGTGGGTATGCAGGTGCAGCGTGGCGAGTATAAACCCACGCGCGAAGTTCATCACACGCACGAGGGTAGTATTGGCAATCTTTGCAATGCGGAGATCGCCGAGAAGATGCACCGCGTAATGGAGCAGATGAAGTAAATCGGTCTTGCGGAGTTAAAAAGCAAACGCCCCGAACTTTGGTTCGGGGCGTTTCTTGTTTGCGAACGCTTGTTGATTACAAACCAACCGCACGGCGCTTGTACTCCTCGATGCAAGCATCCAGACGCTCGTGAGCGGTGGTGTCGCCAGGAACGTTGTGCGAGGGGTGGATGAACAGCTTAACGCCGCGATCCTCCAAAATCTCAGCAACGGTGCAGATAGTCATCCATACGGTGGTTACCGAAGCCATAGTCGACAGAGGACCAACCTTGTCCTGGTGCTTCTTCAACTGGCACGATGCGTCAACGATCGGGCAGCAGGTGTCAACTACATAGTCTGCGATCTGGAACAAGTTCTTACCGCACGAGTGACGGGGAACCTTGTTGCCGGTCTCAGCAGCCGAACCGAATACGATAACCTTCATACCGCGCTTCTTTGCCTCCAAAGCAACGTCGATATTCACAGCGTTGATACCGGTGTGCGAGAAGATCCAGAGAACGTCCTTCTCATCGAAGTTCCAGCTCTTCATAATCGACTGACCGTAACCCTCGGCACGCTCCAGCCACAAGAACTGGTGGATACCCATCTCACCGGTGATGTGAGTAAAGAAGGTCAGAGGAATCTCGCACAAGGGGTGGAAA
>JAFPAT010000074.1 GCA_017425655.1 Rikenellaceae bacterium
GAACGTTGCGTTGCAGAACATCGGTGGCATTGGTAACGTTACGGTGCTGCCCTCGACGGGAAATATGGCCGATGTCTATGCCTTCGATACGGGTCCGGGCAATATGATCATCGATGAGGTGATGCAGCGCCTCTATGGTCGTCCCTACGACGAGGGCGGCAAGGTTGCGGCGAGCGGTACAGTCAATACCGAGATGCTCGATGAGTTGATGTCGCACCCCTATATCTCGATGCCGCTGCCCAAGAGCACGGGTCGCGAGATGTTTGGCGAGCAATATACCGTTGCGATGCTCGAACGCTGGGGCAAGTTGCCCTCGGCAGATCTGGTGGCTACGGCAACAGCATTCACAGCACGCACGATTGCCGAGGCGTATCGACGCTTTGTGATTCCGAAGTGGCCTATTGGTCGCACGGTGCTGGGTGGCGGTGGCGCTCACAACGCCACGTTGCGTCGTATGCTGGCCGAGGAGCTGCCTGGCGTGAAGGTGATGACGCAGGACGAGATCGGACTGTCGTCGGACGCCAAGGAGGCCATTGCGTTTGCGATTATGGGCAACGAAACGATGTATGGCTACCCCTCGAATGTCTGCTCGGCAACTGGCGCAAGCCGACCGGTGATTTTGGGTAATATCACCCCCGCACCACGAAAGGAGTAAGATATACCTATCTATAAAATTGAGAGCCGCGCCCCTACGAATAAGGTGGCGCGGCTCTGCTTACAATAGTAATAGGAATGGTAATGGTCTTACAAAATTATCTTACGAAATCACTCTTTACAGCGTTGTCTTCCACAACCCGTGAAGGTTGCAATACTCATACACGGCAATCGGACGCGACGAGCAGGTGCAGATGACAGCCTCGGGCTTATCGCTCAAATTAACGCGAATACCGCCATTCTCCGTCTCGACATAGATGAATGCGATGTGGTGCTCGGGCAGCATCGGGTGCGCCACGCTACCCACTTCGACCTTGATCGTGCAGTCGTCAATTCGGGTAACGACGGGCAGGTGCTTCTCGACGCTCGCCTCGACGGTATTGGCCACGAGTTCCTCCATCTTCTCGCCACAACAAACAACGGGGACATCAGAATCAACGATCTTCTCGATCACATTGCCGCAATGGCGGCACTTAAAAAACTTGGTTGCCATAATTCTCAATATTCATTTTAAGGTTACACACTACGATTTTGCCATTCGATCAAAGACCTCACGGAGCTGCTCCTTCTGCATTGCTCCCAAACGAGTCTGGGGGAGTCCCTCCATGGGAATAAAAAGAAGGGTCGGGATCGAGCGAATACCGAATTCGTCGGCTAACTGCTGTTCGCTCTCGACATTTACCTTATAAATATCGACCTTGCCTTCATACTCCTTTGCAAGTTCGTCCAATTTCGGTAGTAACGACTTGCAAGGACCGCACCAAGGCGCATAAAAATCGACCAAAGCTGGGCGCGAACCCAAATATTTCCACTGATTGGGACTATTCTCGATATCGGCAATTCGCTTCAAGAATTCGCCGCGTGTAAGATTGATAGTTGCCATATGATTAATAGTTTTTCGTTTATTATCTGTTTCTTGGCACAAAGATAATACACAAAATACTATTTGTCAAATTGATAATTTTTATGGCAATATAAGAGATATTTATAGCACAAAGTAATTACTTCGCATTAAGAAGACACTTCGCCTGCTCGATTGCCGCCGCTGTTACGGTCGAACCGCTCAACATTTTAGCGATCTCATCGATACGCTCACGAGCCGAGAGCTGACGGATTGAGGTTGTTGTACCGAGCAATGTATCCTCCTTATAGACAACAAAATGGGTTTTACCCTTCGATGCGACCTGCGGCAGGTGGGTGATATTGATCACCTGCATCGACTGCGAAAGTTTCGCAATAATTCGACCCATCGCATCGGCAATCTGACCCGAAACACCCGTATCGATCTCATCGAAGATGATGGTCGGCAGTCGCATCGAACGAGCCACCAAAGCCTTCAACGCCAACATGACACGCGAAATTTCACCGCCCGAAGCGATCTTCTCGACAGGCTGGGGCGCAAGGCCTGCATTTGCCGTAAAGAGGAATGCGACACGATCGCAGCCCATTGGCGTAAGATCCTCTTGCATCGCCACATCGACCGTAAATCGTGCCGACGGCATACCCAATTCGGCAAGCGTAGCACTCAACTCGGCATCGATCGCAGGAGCCGCCTTCGCACGCAGATCGTGAATCTCGGTAGCGCGGCGCATAGCCTCTGCTCGCAATTCGACAAGTCGTTGTTCAAGCTCGGCAATGCGCTCATCACCCGTCGTAATCGTTTGGAGTTGAGACGTATATTTATCACGCAAGGCTATCAGCTCCTCTTCGCTCGTAACACGATGTTTCTGCTGCAACGAATAAATCATATCGATTCGCGCAACGACCTGCGCCAGACGTTCAGGATCGGCATCGATACGCTCCGCCGCCGAAGCCAACTCCGACGAAATATCCTTCAAATCGAGCAACGCCGAATGTACGCGCTCATAGACCTCACTTGCAGGAGCATAAGTCGCCGCAACGCCACTCATCGATTGCTCGATTGCTTTCAGTTGCAACAGAACGCCAACCTGCTCATCGTCCAATGCATTTCGCGACAAGGTAATAGCCTCGCCTATCGCGTCAGAATTTGCCAAAATATTCTGCTCGGCCTCGATACGAGCCAACTCGCCCTCGCGTAGATTGGCCGCCGTAAGTTCCTCAACCTGAAAGCGTATCCACTCCTCATCGCGGCGATTACGCTCGGCCTCCTCGCGCAGATTTGCAAGTTTTCGTTGCTCGGACAACAGCTGTTCATAGACATTGCGATAGGCCTCGACTTGAGCTCCACACGCCGCAATGGCATCGACAACACCAATGCGGAATTTATCGTCAGAGAGAATTAAATTGCGGTGCTGCGAATGAATATCAACCAAACGCACGCCCAACTCGCGCAGAACACTCTGACCGACGGGGAGATCATTCACATACGAGCGCGACTTACCCGCAGGTGTTATCACACGGCGAATGGTCAGTGTCGGTTCGTAGTCGAGATCGTTCTCCTCGAAAAAACCTTCCAGATCATACGGCCCGATATCGAACGTGCCATCTATCACGCAGTTACGGCTCTCATCGCGCAACACACCGCCCTCGGCCTTATTGCCCAGAAGCAGTCCCAAGGCTCCGAGCAGAATCGATTTACCCGCACCCGTCTGGCCGGTGATAATGTTTAGCGAACAATCAATCTCCATTTCGAGATGATCGATCAAAACATAGTTTTCAATTGTGAGCGCTCGTAACATTTTGCGTACATTTAGTTCCAAAGTTCAAAATTACACATAATTTTCAGAACTGCCACCCGTTTTTAGCAGAAAAATCGCACTTGCGAGCTATGCTCGGCAGATTTTGAGTATCTTTGCCAGACGAAACAGAATGTAAATCTAATGAATACCATTTGGATAGTAATGCCAATCCTGATCGTGCTGATGTTTCAGCTCGGTATCGAAATCGACCGCCACGCATTTATCGAGGTGGCTCGCAAGCCGCAAGCCGTTTTGGCTGGTCTTATCGGGCAGCTTATCGCGCTGCCACTTATCGCACTGGCATTGGGGTTGCTCTTCAAACTGCCACCAATCTACTTTATGGGCCTGGTACTGATCGCCTGTTGCCCCGGCGGAAGTTCGTCGAATGTCTTCTCGATGTTGGCAAAGGGCGATGTCGCTCTGTCGGTTACGCTGACAGCATTGAGTAGTGTGATTACGCTCTTTACGATTCCGTTTATAATGGAGGGCGCAGCCGCTTTGGCTTCGGCCCAAATGGGCGTAGAGATCGAATTGCCAATTGGCAAGCTATTGATGCAGAATATCGTACTGATGTTCTTCCCTATGGCGCTCGGTGCCCTTTTCCGCAAATTGTGGCCCATAGCGGCAACAAAGGTGCAAGCGATATTGAAACGATTTGCATTTCCTGCGCTGATCATACTGATAACCATATTTTTCGCACAACATTTCGATACGATTATTGCAAATATCGGTCAGTTAGGACTAATCGTTGCAGCGCTCATTCTGTTTGCAATGGGCGCAGGATTGTTGCTTGTAAAGATCTTCAAACTACGCGAGGCTGCTCGTCGCACGATAATTATCGAAGTCGGCATGCAGAATGCGGCACAGGCAATCGCCGTTGCTACTTCACCTCTGATTTTCAATAGTGTAGAGATGGCGATACCTGCTATCATTTACTCACTGCTGATGAATGTGATTCTGCTCGGCTACCTTAAAATATTTTGTCGAAATTAGGGTTGATATTTTCATAAAGAATAGCTACTTTTGTAAGTTATGGATTTTGAACTTGTATCGGATTATCAGCCAATGGGCGACCAGCCCGAAGCAATTGCCGAATTGGTACGTTCGATTCGCACACACAGCCGCCACAACACGTTGCTGGGCGTAACAGGATCGGGCAAGACCTTTACGGTTGCAAATGTCATTGCCGAGCTGAACCGTCCGACACTCGTTTTAAGCCATAATAAGACACTCGCAGCACAGCTCTACGGCGAGTTCAAAAATTTCTTCCCGAACAATGCGGTCGAGTACTTTGTATCGTACTACGACTACTATCAGCCCGAAGCATACCTCCCCTCGACCGACACTTATATTGAAAAGGATCTGTCAATCAACGACGAGATCGAGAAGATGCGTTTGAGTGCTACCTCGGCACTATTAAGCGGTCGCCGCGACGTGATTGTCGTTTCAAGCGTTTCGTGCCTTTACGGCATCGGCAACCCCGCCGATTTTCACGCCACGTCGGTACATATCCGCACGGGCGAGGTCATCAGTCGCAAGGTTTTCCTCTATAAATTGGTAGAGGCACTCTATACACGTACCGAAAGTGTTTTAACGCCTTCGACCTTCCGCGTAAATGGCGATGTGATCGATATTATGCAGGCTTTTGGCGACACAACAATTCGAGTAATGTTCTTCGACGACGAGATCGAACAGATTCAGCGCATAGATGCCGCAAGTAGTCAGCGACTCGAAATACTCGACAGTGCAACGATCTTTCCTGCCAACCTCTTCGTTACAACAAAAGAGCGCATAGATGCCGCTGTTAAGCAGATACAACTCGATCTGGGTCAGCGCATCTCATTCTTCGAACGCGAAGGTCGTGCAGTCGAGGCACAGCGAATCAAACAGCGCGTCGAATACGATTTGGAGATGATCAAAGAGTTGGGCTACTGTTCGGGCATCGAGAACTATTCGCGCTATTTCGACGGTCGTAGCGAAGGCAGCCGTCCCTTCTGTCTGCTTGATTACTTTCCGAAAGATTACCTGATGGTAATCGACGAGAGCCACGTAACACTGCCGCAGGTACGCGCAATGTATGGTGGCGACCGCGCCCGCAAGGTCAATCTTGTGGAGTACGGATTCCGA
>JAFPAT010000009.1 GCA_017425655.1 Rikenellaceae bacterium
AGCCAGCACCACAGCCCGTACAGCCGAAGCCCGTAATGCCAACTCCTGCCCCTGTGTCGCAGCCCGTACAGCCCAAGCCCGCACCGGCTCCCGCGCCGGCTCCGCAGCAGCCTGTGCAACCCAAGCCTGCACCTGCTCCCGCACCTGCACCACAACCTACTCCTGCGCCCGCTCCCGTGCAGCAGCCCGTTGAGGATGAGCAGTATAACTCGCAGGATCCCTCGCAGCAGTCTGCCGAGCAGTCAAGTGGCAAGAAGGGTGGTCTGCTTGGCAAGCTGACGAAATTTGGTCAGGACCTGATTAATAAGATCGGAACGATGAGCGAATCCGACGATGACATTATCTAACCGATTTGAAAGAAGAAAAAGAGATGAATGACGACATACTAAACTCGTTGTGCGCAGAGCGCAGCCAGGCTTCCAAATCGAAGATTATGGTGATCGGTGTCGGAGGCGCAGGCGGTAACGCCGTAAATCATATGTACAGACTCGGCATCAAGGATGTCGATTTTATGGTCTGCAACACCGACCAGCAGGCACTCGATATCTCGCCCGTCGAATTGAAAATTCGTCTGGGAGAGGATGGTTTGGGCGCAGGTAACGACCCCGCAGTGGGCCGTCGTGCGGCTATTATGAGCCTCGATATGGTCAAGCAGACATTCGAGAACTTTGCAACCAGGATGATCTTTATCACTGCCGGTATGGGTGGTGGTACGGGTACGGGTGCCTCGCCCGTCATCGCAAAGCTCGCTCGCGAAATGGGTATCCTGACTGTCGGAATCGTAACCTCGCCGTTGCAGATCGAGGGTCAGATCCGTTACAAGCAGGCAATCAGCGGTATCGAGGAGTTGAAGAACTGTGTCGATTCGTTGCTGATCATTAACAATGACAATATTATGGCTATGGGTGGTCGCCTGACGGTCGATGAGGCCTTCTCGCTGGCTGACGATGTATTGGCATCGGCTGCCAAAGGTATCGCCGAGATCATCACCATCAAGAGCCCCCGAACCAATATCGACTTCGCCGATGTGTCGAAGGTGATGACCAATAGCGGTCGTACGCATATGGGCGTGGGTCGCGCGTCGGGCGAAGATCGTGCCGAGACGGCTGCTCGCAACTCGTTGCGCTCGCCGTTGCTCGACCACAATTCGATTCGCGGCGCGAAGAATATCTTGCTCAATATCAGCTGTAACCAGCGTGAGAATATGATGTATCACGAGCTTACAACCATTCTCGAAGTTATCCAGACCGAGGCGAAATATACCGATGAAAATGGCATCGAGCACGATGCAAATATCATCTGGGGCAACAGTGCCAAGCCGCAACTCGGCGACGATATCGAGGTGATTGTTGTGGCTACGGGTTTCGAGGTGCAGGCTGCCCAGCAGGAGAGCCGCCCCGTTCCGCCGATTCTCGCGCCTGCGACCGATGCTCCGTCGCATTCGAAGTTGCCGCGCCCGATTAAGCCCGTTGTGCTGGGTGTGCGCCAGAATCGTTATTCGAAGATCGAGGAGATGAAACGCACTCCGGCAATCGTGCGCCGCAAGGCCAATCTGATTGTCGAGTCGAAAGTAAGCACCAAAATTGCGCTCAACGACTCGGAGAGCGAAATGGATAAGAGCGCGGAGGTAAAGGCTCCGACCGGTGGCGATCTGTTCAGCTTTTAGGCTTGATAGAGGGTAGCCGACCGCGCTAAAAAAGTATTAACCAAAACGGAAAGATTTGATACACATACCATTAGAAATAATCGCACTCAACGAATTTGAGCCGACATCAGTGATCTTTATGTTCGTGATGTTGGCTCTGCTATTGATGTTCTCGGCCTTTGCATCGGGTTCGGAGACGGCATTTTTTTCGCTCACCTCGCAGCAGATCCGCGAGTTGAAGGAGAGCCGTTCGACCACCTCCGAGACCATTATCCGACTGCTGACAAATAGCGACCAATTATTGGCTACTATTCTGGTTGTCAATAATTTGGTCAATATCTGCATTACAATTATCTCGGCGCGCATCGTCGATATAATGTTTGTTTTCTCGTCGGCCACCTGGACCTTCGTGTTCAAGACCGTCTGCGTAACATTCCTCTTGCTGCTCTGTGGCGAGATTCTGCCCAAGGTGCTGGCGAACTCAAAACCGATGAGTATCGCCCGCTTTGCCGCACTGCCTATATCGTGGTTGTGCGTGATTGTCAAGCCTTTGGCATCGGTCCTTGTACGTACAGGAACGGGTATCAGCAACCGCTTCGAGAGCCACCGCGATAACCTCTCGATGGACGAACTTTCGAATGCACTTGACCTCGCCTCGACCGACCAGACGCAGGAAGAGCGCAAGATGTTGTCGGGTATCGTCAATTTCGTCAATACCGACGTGTCGGAGATTATGAAGCCGCGAATCGACATCGTTGCGGTGGAGATTAACGAAAGCTATTCAGCTGTAAAAGAGTGTATTATCAAGTCGGGATACTCGCGTATTCCGGTCTATGAGGAGAGCGCCGATAATATCAAGGGTGTGCTCTATGTCAAGGATTTGATCCCATATATCCACAACGACGACTCGTTTGAGTGGGTGTCGCTGCTGCGCCAGCCCTACTATATCCCCGCGCATAAGAAGATCAATGATCTGCTCGAGGAGTTCCAATCGACGAAGGTGCATTTGGCGATCGTGGTCGATGAGTATGGCTCGACGCTCGGTTTGGTGTCGTTGGAGGACATTTTGGAGGAGATTGTGGGTGAAATTTCGGACGAGAGCGACAATGTCGAAACCTTCTATACGAAGTTGCCTGATGGTTCGTATCTCTTTGATGGTAAGACACATATTGGCGATTTTGAGCGTGTGATGACTCTGCCCGAAGATTCGCTTTCGGATGTCAAGGGCGAGGCCGAAACGCTGGCCGGTTTGATGCTCGAAATCAAGCGCGAATTGCTCAAAAAGGGTGATCGTGTAACGACTCACGGCCTGCAATTGACCGTTACGGCGGTTGATGGTCGCCGTATCGATAAGATTAAGGTCGAGAAGGTAGCCTAAATAACAATCAATACTGACGTATCGCAATGATTCCCAATCCGATAGAGATTGTCGTGCGCGAGATATCGAGCGACGATTCGGCACTGTTCGAGTCGCTTGCCGAGGATGAACGTGCCTACGCCTTGCAACTCTCTGCCCGTCGTCGCGCGGAGTGGGTGTCGTGGCGAGCGTTGTTACGCGAAAATGCCGAGCGTTGGACAGTTGGTGAGCAGGCGTTGAAGGTGGCATATGCCGCGACGGGCGAGCCGATTTTCGAGGGGCTCGAGGGGTCGATCTCGGTGTCGCATTGTCGGGGTTATGTGGCTCTGGCACGATCGCGCGAGGGGCGTTGCGGAATCGATATCGAACGATTGGATCGTAAGTTTGAAACGGTTGAAAATAAGTATATTAACGCAACGGAACACCAATTTGCAGAGAGCGTTGGACAGCCCGATTTTCGAGCCGTGATTTGGTGCGCGAAGGAGGCAGTTTATAAATATCTGGGGCGCGAGGGTGTCGATTTTCGACGCGATATACAGGTGGTCGATTTTGATCCGAAGGGAGCCTATCTCGACATCGAGACCTTTGGTGAGCGTCTGCGTTGCGCGATCTTTCAGCTTGATGATGCGATACTTGTCGCAACGGCCAAGGGCGATGTTAATTTCGTTATGCGCTAAAAGAGTGCTAAAAAACCACTGTTAAATCTGTACAAATAAAAAACTGCCACCCGATGAAAGGCGGCAGTTTTTCGTTTTATCACCAATTGTATTATCGGTCGTTTTGTCGCGTTAGAACTTTCCCGATCGTGGTGTATAGACCACCTTTTTGGTGTCGAAAAACTCCTCTTCGTAGAAGTTTGAAATCGAATAGAGGTTCCAACGCTTGCCCGTAAGTGCCAGCTCCTCTGCAAGATCACCGCCCTTCAAATAGAGAATTCCGTTAGGCAGCGTGCCGCGCTGACCGTTCTCGATTTTGTTCCAGATCCAACCCGTAAAGGTCTTCATATCGGTTACCGCGCGACTTACCACGAAGTCGAATTTTTGTGGCAGACTCTCCACACGCGCATTGATCGGCGTTACGTTTTTCAGCCCCAAAGCCGTGCAAACCTCGCGCACAACGGTAATCTTCTTGCCGATCGAATCGACCGCCGTAAATTGCACATTCGGAAAGAGAATCGCCAGCGGCACCGTCGGAAAACCGCCGCCACAACCAACATCCAATACGCGCGCGCCATCCTCGAATTGGCACACCTTCGCAATGGCCAGCGAGTGCAGAACGTGGCGCAGATAGAGGCTGTCGATGTCCTTGCGCGAGATCACGTTGATACGTGCGTTCCACTCCGTATAGAGCGGCAGCAACTGCTCGAACTGTGCGCGCTGCTCCTCTGTAATGTCGGGGAAATATTTGAGAATCAAGTCCATATCTCTACGATTTTACATTTTATCTTCGATAATGAATCGGCACAACTGCTCGCGTGCGCGATGTATTTGCGTCTTGACCGTGCCGAGTGGCAGCGAGAGCTTTTCGGCAATCTCCTCGTAGGAGAACTCGCGGAAGTAGCGGAACTCGATCAGCTCGCGGTAGCGCGGGGTCATACGGTCGAGGTGGTGCTCAATGCGCACCCTCTGTTGCAGACTGATCACGCTCTCTTCGGGCGTGGGCACGGTCGAGGCGGGGGTTACGGTCGAGTGTGGGGGCAGGGCATCAATCGAGAGATCCTCGTGGCGTTTGCGCACGAAGTCGATAAATGTGTTACGGGCGATGGTGTAGAGCCACTGCCCGAAGGTGTAAGTGCGGTCGTAGCGGGTCAGATTGATAAAGACCTTGATAAAGGTCTCCTGCAACAGGTCATCGACATCGCTGACGTTGCCCACACGTTGCAGATAGAGGCGACGTATCGACTCGGCATAGCGGTTGAAGAGGTACTCGAACGCGCTATTATCGCCCGCAAGCACCCAATCGACCAACTGTGCGTCGTCAGCTACGATATAATCCTCTATCGCCATACGGTTTCGTCTTTATAGATGCGGCGCGATGCTGCCAGAGCGATATTGACCCACACGCCAAACAGATCGTAAAGGAAATAAGTTGCCATTACATTCCTCTCGCCCAGACGCTTACGCACCGAATTAACCGTAGCATAGACCAACATATAGCGTAGCAGAATGATGAATGCCGTTGCCAATTTCAACTCCAAAGGCAGAGCCACCAGAGCCGCCGTAGCCGCAAGGAAGAAGAGCAGGCGACTACCGCCCTCCCACTCGATTGCGTTACGCGCCGCGAGGGGATAGAAGCGATAGGTGTGGCCGAAATATTTACGGGCACCGAGCCACCACGACGCACCGCCCCAAACCTTCTGTCGCACCGTTGCACGTGGCGAGATGATGACCGAAACGGTCGCCTTGTCGGCAAGCGATTGTATGAACAGATCGTCCTCGCCCATATTCATATTGAGGTGGTTGAAACCCTTCACGTCGAGATAGAGGTTGCGGGTGATACCCAGCGTGTTACGTACGCCGCGATAGGGCTTGCGACGAATCGCCGCCGAGAGCCACGCCATCGACTCGGCCATACGCTGTGTGCGCATTAGTCGGCCCACAAAGCCGCTACGAAGCTCCACGCCGCAGTAGCCCAGCACCACATCGCCACGCGTAAAGCCCTTCGCCATCAGGCGCACCCAACGCTCCGAGGTTATGATCGTGTCGCTTGTCGAGAGCAGGATGTGGTCGTAAGCCGCTGCACGGATACCGAAATTCAGAGCCTGCTTGTTCGAGATCGGGAAGCGTGTGTTCTGCTTGATGTTTGTGATCTTCAAACGGGGGTATCGGAGCTGCATCTGTGTCAGCATAATCGAGAAATCCTCGTTGTTGCCCACATAGACCAACACAACCTCATACTCTTCGTAATCCTGCGTCAGGTAAATGGGCAGACGCTCCTCGATAAAGTCGGCATCCTCCTGCGTAACGATCACCACCGACACGGGCGGCTCGACCGCAAGACGTTCGGGCAGCGAGTTATTCGTATATTTCGGCAGGCGACGGTAACGAATTGAGTAGTAATACATTTGCACAATGAATAGTACCACGATTACACTCATCAGAGCGATTCCTTGCCAGCCGTATGCGAGATATATTTTGTCGAAAAATTCCATCATCAATTTTGCAATAACAATAATTCGGACAAAGATACGAAAAATATATATCAACATTCCAATTTCAAGATTCAAAATTTTTCGCCTTTGATGTTAAAGCCTACCGACCGTCAGCCGATGGTGGCAGCTTGGTCGCAAACGGCTCGCTGATGGTGCCGAAATCGAAGATTTCGCATAATTTTGGGAAGAACTAATGAGGGTTACGTAAAAAATTCATATCTTTGTCCGAATGAAGTTTACGCTACAACATAAAGCTCCCGAATCGAAGGCTCGCGCCGGTGAGATCGTTACAGATCATGGCGTGATCCCGACCCCGATTTTTATGCCTGTCGGCACGGCCGCAGGTGTAAAGGGTATTTTCCACCGCGACCTGCGCGACGATGCAGGCGCGAAGATCATTTTGGCAAACACCTACCACCTCTACCTCCGCCCCGGAATGGAGGTGATCGAGGCCGCAGGTGGCGTGCATCGTTTCAGCACGTGGGATGGCCCGATGCTCACCGATAGTGGTGGTTTTCAGGTCTTTTCACTCGCTGCGTGTCGCAAACTCACCGAGGAGGGTTGCCGTTTCGCATCGCATATCGACGGCTCGAAACACCTCTTTACTCCCGAAAATGTGATGGATACCCAGCGCACGATCGGTGCCGATATTATGATGGCATTCGACGAGTGCCCACCGGGCGATGCACCCTGGGATTACGCCGCTAAATCGCTGGCTCTGACCGAGCGTTGGCTGGATCGCTGCTTCAACCGCTTCAACCAGACTCAACCCAAATATGGCCACTCGCAGTCGTTGTTCCCGATCGTACAAGGTTGCGGTTATGAGGATCTGCGTGAGCGTGCTGCGCGTAATGTAATGCAGTATAACGCAGATGGTTACGCCATTGGCGGTCTGGCCGTAGGCGAGCCTACGGAGGTGATGTACCGTATGATCGAGGTGGTCAATGCGGTGCTGCCCGAGGATCGCCCGCGCTACCTGATGGGTGTGGGTACGCCTGTCAATATCTTGGAGGCTATCGATCGCGGTGTCGATATGTTCGACTGCGTGATGCCCACGCGTAACGGTCGTAACGGTATGCTCTTTACCAGCGAGGGTGTGATCAACATTCGCAATCAGAAGTGGCGCGACGACTTCTCGCCGATCGACCCCAACGGTACGAGCTTTGTCGATACGCTCTACTCGAAGGCCTACCTGCGCCATATGACCATCGCTGGCGAGATGATTGCGGCACAGATCGCATCGCTGCACAATGTAGCCTTCTACCTTTGGCTGGTGGGTGAGGCGCGTCGAAAGATCGCCGACGGCACCTTCGCCGAGTGGAAGCGCGAGATGGTTGTTAAATTGACTAAACGTCTGTAAGAGAGATGCGTAACCCCGGACTCAAAATACTCGACCGTTATATCATTCGTAAGTTCCTCGGAACCTACTTCTTCGCCATTGCCCTGATTATCGTGATCGTGGTGGTCTTCGATTGGGTGGAGAAGACCGATGATTTCTTCGAGTTGAAGGCTCCGCTGAATGAGATTCTGTTCCAATATTACGCCAACTTTATCCCCTTCTTTATCAATAAGTTCAGTGGTCTGTTTACATTTATCGCCGTGATCTTCTTCACCTCGAAAATGGCATACCAGACCGAGATCACCGCGATCCTTTCGAGTGGAGTGAGCTTCCGACGATTGATGTGGCCCTACTTCATCTCGTCGTTTGTGATTGCGATGCTTTCGCTCGGATTGAATCTGTGGGTGATCCCCGAAACGAATACGAAGCAGGTTGCATTCGAGGCAAAATATCTCAAAAAACGACAAAACATCCGCTACGATCGACATATCTATCGCCAGATCGAGCCGGGTACATTTGCCTATATCAGAGGCTATTCGGGTCGTGATCAGCGCGCTTCGTTCTTCGCTTTGGAGCGTTACGACGGCAACCGTATGGTCGCCTCGCTCGAAGCTGCGGATGCGAAGTTCGACCCCGAAACACGCCAATGGACTGCCGAGCGCTATATCACGCGCGAGTTCGATGAGTTGCACAACGAAACCTTCACGCAACATACCCGTCTGGATACGCTTATCAACCTTGATGCTACGGAGTTAGGCCGTGTCAATGAGTTGATTAAGACGATGAAAATCGGCGAACTGAACCAATTTATCGACCAGCAGCAGCTCAAAGGCTCAAACCTGATCGGATTGTTGGAGGTGGAGCGACATACGCGCTATTCGTACCCGTTGGCGACATTTATTTTGACGCTTATCGGTGTCTCGCTCTCGTCGCGCAAGATGCGCGGAGGTATGGGTCTGCATATCGGCGTAGGTATCACGCTCTGTTTCTCGTACATCCTCTTCGGTCGCTTCTTCGAGGAGTTCGCCAAGGGCGGAGTGATGAATCCTGCATTGGCGGTTTGGATCCCGAATATCATTTACCTATTCGTATCGATATATCTCTATCGCAAGGCACCTAAATAGCAAACGACTAAAACCCAAATAGTTATGAGTTTTATTAAGAAGACATACGAAACTTTCCGCACCTCGCCCGTGTTGCGTACGTTGGTGTGGATCGTGTTGGCAATTGCTGCAATGCTCGTTGCAGCACACTACCTGATGCAGCTCGGCACACGCCACGGCGCACGTTGTGCAGTGCCCGATTTTACGGGTATCTCGATCGGCGATGCGGAGTATATGGCCAAGAAAAATGGCTTGGAGATCATCGTTAATGACTCGCTCTATGTGCCTGTGTATGACGGTGGTATCGTGTTGGAGCAGAACCCCAATGCCGATGTGGCGGTTAAACCCGGTCGCAAGATCTATGTTACGATCAACTCTTTCGCGCAGAAGTCGGTGAAGATCCCATACGTAACGGGTTACTCGTTGCGCCAGGCGAAGAACAACCTCGAAATTGCAGGTTTGGAGATTGCCGAGCTGATCTATCAGTCTGATATGGCGACAAATAATGTATTGGAGGAGCGTTTCCGCGATCAGGTTATCACTCGCAATGACAATATCGAGGCGGAGGCAGGTTCGGGCATTACGCTCGTGGTGGGCGTGTCGGCCGAGAGTGGTGCGGTGAGTGTGCCGAAGGTGATCGGTTTCCCGTTGAAGGAGGCGAAGAGCCGCCTGTGGGAGGTGGGTCTGAATGTCGGTCGCATTGTTTTTGATGAAGATATCGAGGTTCTCGACCGCAAAAATGCCCGCGTATATATCCAGTCGCCCCAGCAGAATAAGGTTCTGCCGCTGGGTCAGCGTGTCGATCTGCATCTTACGCTTGATCCTGAAAAGGTTGAGAAGCAGAGCGTTGCATCGGATCGCGCGGCACGTAAGCTCGAAGCAGAGCGTGAGTTGCGCGAGGCACAGATTGCCGATTCGATGATGGTGATCGAGGCTGCACATCGCGCCGAGCAGCGTCTTGCCGATTCGCTGGCTGCCGTTGCGGCGGGTGAGATCTTTGTTCCCGATGGCGCAACCACTGTCGATGGTGCAGGTGAGGGCGAAACCGATTTCTTTGAATAGTAAATTTTTGTAAATCAATATGATCAACGACGACGAGGATATCCTGTTGCTTGACGAAGAGGAGGGCGAAGGTGCCGAGGGTGAGCGCGCGGGCGATGAACTTTTCGAGCACTTTGCGCTGACGGTCGATAAGGGCCAGGCGATGATGCGAATCGACAAATTTTTGACGATTCGTATGGAGCACGTGTCGCGCAACCGCATCCAAACCGCCGCCGATAATGGCAACATTCTGGTCAATGGCTCGCCCGTCAAGTCGAGCTACAAGGTTAAGCCTTTGGACCGCATCTCGATCGTAATGCCCTATCCGAAGCACGAGGTTGAGATCACGGCCGAGGATATTCCGCTCGATATTGTCTATGAGGATGACGACATCATTCTGGTCAATAAGCACGCCGGTATGGTCGTGCATCCAGGTTGTGGCAACTGGTCGGGCACGCTGGTCAATGCGCTGACGTTCCATTTGCGCAATCTGCCGATGTTCCAGGGCCACGATATGCGTGCGGGATTGGTCCATCGTATCGATAAAAATACATCGGGCCTGCTGGTGATTGCCAAGAACGAGGATGCCGCCGCGCGTCTTGCCAAGCAGTTCTACGACCACTCGATCTCGCGCCGCTATGTGGCGCTGGTGTGGGGCAACTTCGAGGAGGACGAGGGCACCGTTACGGGTCATATTGGCCGCAGTCGCACCCACCGTATGAAGATGGCCTGCTACCCCGACGGTAGCGAGGGCAAGCACGCCGTAACGCATTGGCGCGTACTGCGTCGCTACGGCTACGTAACGATGATCGAGTGTCGCCTCGAAACGGGTCGCACCCACCAGATCCGCGTACATATGGAGCATATCGGCCACCCGCTGTTCAACGACGAGCGCTATGGTGGCGACCGCATATTGAAGGGCACGACCTTCTCGAAGTATAAGCAGTTTATCGAAAATTGCTTTGCTCTGATGCCGCGCCACGCCCTGCACGCCCGCTCGCTCGGTTTTGTGCACCCACGCACGGGTAAAGATGTCCATTTCGAGAGCGAACTGCCGCCCGATTTCAAGGCGGTTATCGATAAATGGGAGGGCTACACCACCGCCCGCCCCTATATCGAAAGCGACGAGGAGTAACGAACGAAAAATAATCAAAAGGAGCCTATCCGAACGGTAGGCTCCTTTTGTCAATATAATATATAGGTGTTGTTACCTAATTCGCGGCGGCTCGGCGAAGTAGAGAGTGCTGTCGGCGGGCGTTTCCGGAACATAAAAGCCGTCGATGAGCAACTTAAAGCCGAAGTTCGCCGCAGTCAGCGAGTCCAAAGCCTCCTTCTTCGGGAGGTAATATTTTACCGTCAGCTCCTCGATCGTAAAGTGAGGTTTGGTAGGCTTTGCGTTGAGATTGCATAGCTCCATAACAAGCTCCTGCGCCATCGAGTCGGCAATGAATGTATGCGAATATTTGTCGCGTGTCTGGCGACGATAACGCTGCGAATGGTACCTCGTTCGGCGATTGGTGCTATCGATGAAGTAGCCGACTGTGCGGTGTCCCATATTTTTGTCGGTCGAGTCGATAATGTAGTAGAACTCAACAAGATACTCACCTGCGCGCGAGACCGGGATATGGAGTTTCATTCGCGAGGTGTCGGCGAGCGAACGCATACGGATCACCGAATCGAAGTAGATGCGCTGCACAAAACGGCGGCGGGCAATGGCATCAATCGTATCTAAATCGGCAACCTCTTCGTTCAGATGATCTGCCTCATCCTCCAAGCGACGAATAGCCAAATCGACCACATCCGACAAGCGCGCACTCTTTCTGCGCGAGAAGCTGTTGATCGTATAGTGCAGATCCTCAATCGTATAACCATGCTTCGCAAAGATCGGCTCATACAACATCACGCTATCGACCTCGATGCCGTGCAGATCTACATAGGAGTTAGCCAGATAGGAGTCGTGGAAGATGTCGGCAAGCGTCTGGTCGGGAATTACGCGCGGTTTATTGCACGATGCCGCTAACGCAACGATCGCCGTAAGGAGTATTGTTCGTAAAAAAGTTCTCATCATTGTTTTATCGTTTCAGTTGCTTCGCGGCGGATCATTGTATTGACCGTAAGTCGCGAAATAGCCAGCGTTACGGCTGCCATTGCAGCTATAATTAACACTATATCAGTCAATTTCATTCTGACAGGATAGTACTGCACCACAAATGTCGTTCCGGGCATTTCGATTAACCCGAACTGCTGTTGTGCCACGCAGATACCCACGCCCAGCACCAATCCGATCGCTGCACCCAATGTGCCGATCAGTGCGCCTTCACCCATAAATATCGAACGCACAAACTCCGTGCGGGCTCCCACGGCGCGTAGTGTTGCGATGTTGTCGCGTTTGTCGATGATGAGCATAGCCAGCGACCCGACAATCGAGAACGAGGCGATGATCAGCACCAAGAGCGAAATGAAGAAGATGCCCCACTTCTCGTACTTCATAATGCGGTAGAGTGCGGCCTGCTGCTCCATACGTGTTACGACGCGAAAATCCTCACCCACAGCCTTTTGAACTGCATCGCGGGTGCGTTCCAAAGAGGCTCCATCGGCCACATCGACAAGTAGCGACGAGGCGCGATCGGGATAGTCGAAGAGCGACTGCGCCAGCTCGATTGTGGTCAGGATGTAGCTCTCATCGACCTCGCCACTAATCGAAAAAACACCTGACGGCGACGTGCGACGTTGCGTGTAGGCATCAATCGGCAGGAGTGTCGAGATGTCGCCTCGGCGTGGCGAATAGAGGTTCAGTGGGATGTCGAGGAAGGTCCTCACGCCAAGCTGATAGGCGATTGTTGATCCGATGCACGACTGTTCGATCTCGCCCAGACGCAGTTGCATCTCGCCCGCGCTGATATATTGCTCCATAGGCAATACATCGCAGTAGTCTTCATCCACGCCGCGCACCGTAACGACCACCTGACGACCGCCATATTCGGCCAACGCGCTCTGCTCCAAAGCGGCCGAGCAACCCGTTACGCCCTCGATCGAACGCAGTGAGTCGGTTTTTAAGTCGTTGATAACAAATGTTTTACCTTCGCGTGGCCGCACTTCGAGATCGGCATCGAAGGCCGACTGCATTCCATCGACCAGATCGGCAAAGCCGTTGAAGACCGACATCAGAATTATCATCGCCGCAACGGGGACACCCACAGCCACAACGCTCACGCCGGAGATCACGTTAATCACCGAGTGGGACTTGGCCGAAAATAGGTATCGGCGTGCAAATAGCAACGATAATTTATTCATATACAACGAGTTATATTCGTTTGTTTTGCTCCGGCTTGCGGCTACTCCTCTTTGAGCAGCGAGTCGATATTTGCGATATATTCCAGCGAATCGTCGAGGAAGAACTGCAATTCGGGCACGCTCTTCACCTGATTGCGGATACGCTGACCCAGCGCGCGACGAATCATCCAATTATTCTCTTCGAGCGTGCGCATAACCTCCGCACTCTTCTCGAAGGGGAAGATGCTGAAATAGATCTTGGCATAGTTCAAATCGGGTGAAACACGTACCGTCGTAACCGATGCCATCACGCCGCGCACCAGCGGCGCAGCCTCTTTGAGCAGAATCTCGGCAACGTCTTTCTGAATCTGACGCGCCATCTTTGCTTGTCTTGTACTTTCCATTTATTTTATATGTATTTCTTTGTTAATCAACTATTTATTGGCAGATTGCAATGTCGCTTTTTGAGGGCTTCGTGCCGCTGCGGCAGCCTCGTTGGCAGCTCGCTCGGCGGCCGCACGTCGCTTGGCTGCACGTTGTGCTCTGCTCTCGCGCATACGCTCGAAACTTGCAAATTCGCTCGCCTTGCCTAAACGCACGCCGTAGCCGACCGTGATATAGATATTGTCAAGCGGCGAACGTATCGGCGTAGTCGAGAAGGGGTTCTCCGGACCATCGGTTGCGTTGCCCGAATATTTGTTTTTGTTGCGCAGAATATCGCCATAACCGAAGTAGTAACGCGCACCCACGCTGAACTCCGATCGTCCTGCGAGGTATGCAATGCCTCCACCGCCCGCAAGACCATAATTCCAACGGTTGTCGCGCACGATTTTGAAGTTATAGATGCCGCTTGCGTTCTGCAACTCATTGACATAGGTCGATGAGATGTTGTAGGTGAATGTTACCGCCAAATCGACATAAGCACGCAGGCGGAAGTTGGCCAGATAGAAGTGTGGCTGCCAGACGATAGGCATCATAATTGAGTTGATGTGGCGTGTATATCGCAGATTTCGAGTCTCTTCGCTCGTCGTATAGGGAGCAAACGAGTATCCGCGTCGCATAAATTCGACATCCATACCGACTGCACCGACATATCGTTCGGGCGAGTAGTATCGCCAGGTAAGACCGCCTGTATATCCACCCCAGATCATACTCATCTCGCGTTGGGGATAGAAACGTGCGGTCGAGGCTCCCCATCCGCCCTTTGCACCGATGACGTGCTGCGCCGAGGCAGGCTGTGCCACCATCAGCGCGAGAACCAGCGTTGCAAAGGCGATTGTTTTATTGAAAATTGCTCTCATCATCTCGTTCGTTTAGAAGTTGAAATTATTAAGACCGCCCAAATTTCCGAAGCCGCCAAATGCACCGCCAGAGTTGTTACGTGTGCCCTCCTCTTTGCGGCGACGCTCCTCTTCGCGCTTCTTTCGCAGCTCCTCGTAGTAGATTACAAGGCGAGCGCTCTCACGTGCATCAAGCTGGCGGATAAGCGATTGCATCGTCATCGGGGCGAACATTCGGTTCATATCGGCACGAATCTCCACATCCCAATTCATCTTTGTCGGGATGGTCTCCTCGTCGCGTTCGTTGCGATAGACCTCGACTCGTTCGGGCTGGCGGCTCTCGACCAGATTACCGCTATCCCAACGACCGTTGCCATTCACATCCTCGACAATACGCAGTCGCACATCGCCCTCGGGAACGTAGCTGAATGTATGCTGACCCGTCGTTGCGCCACGCTTGCGGTCGAGCACCTTCTTGCCACTTGCCTCGAGCAACTCCAAGATGTACTGCGCCGAGTCGCTCTTGCCCTGAAGGTTGATGATTACTTTGGCGAACTTCTCCATCATCATCGTTGTAAGTTCCTTTCTGATAGAGTCGTTCGAGTAACCGGCCACGTCGGTAAATGTTCCCGCAGGTATCGAGAGTCTGTACTTCGCGCCATCGCCCCATTTGGTCATCACGCGCCAGCGGCGCATATTTGCCGTGTCGCGCGTAATGGTTATCGGCATCGGCTTCTCCTGCTTATTTTCGTTGATCTCGACGAGTGTGAGCTGTGCCGTGTCGAGTTTGATCAACGGATATTCGAACTCGATCTCCAAGCCGTGTTCGGGATTCAGGTCGCCCGAACTCATAAAGCGGAACGAGAAGGGATTCTTCTCCGGCTCGGGAACGTACTCCTCACCTGCGGCCTCGGCACGTGCTCGTGCCTTCTCCTCGCGGCGACGCTTGGCCTCATCCTCCTTGGTTTCGACCTTTTGCCACGAGAGAGCCAACGGCTCGGTGGTGATATTCAGCGTGTTGGTTGTGTCGTGCTTCATATAGACGATACGACCGCGCAGTGTGTCGGGCAGTGTCGCGGGCGACTGCTTCAACCACAGCGACATCGTATCGCGACCCTCGGTCATATACTCCCAGATGATATTCTCTTGTGGCACGCTGTCGAGGATAATGCTATCGATCTGCGGATGTGCCGCACCGAAACGCAGGATGGCTTGGTTGCTCTTGGGACGCTCGGCCGAGGTAAGCATCTGACGTTTGAAGGTCTCATCCTTGAACATTCGCATATAGATCTGCGGCTCGCCCGTCCAATAGCGACGCAATGAGTCGTACCAGATTGCAAATTCGGGCATATCGACGGGGTTGTATATCGAATCGACGAAGCCGACCAGATCGGTTCCGGGGTCATACATCTGGTTGTCGTTCTTATCGGCGTAGGCGTAGATGCGATAGTCGATCGGTTTCAGGTGCTGAATGAGGAAGATGCCGTTTGTCTCGGCGCGACCGATTGCATCGGGTTGGCGACGCAGCAATGTCGAGTCGAAGAGTTCGGTGCGCACCATCGTATCGAGTGCGAGCGAGTCGGCGCGATAGAAATAGATGTAGCTTTTACCGACGCTATCCGACTTCTCGGCATCGGCCGTATATCCCGACATCCACATCGAGTCGATCTCTGCACCTGTCGAGAAGACATACGAAAATGAGTGCAGGGGGTTGCTCTCGTTGTTGTCGCGCAACGAGGCACCGAAATTCAGCACGTAGGTCTGATCTTCGCGCAGGGTATCCTTGATGTCGATCAGCACGCCGCGACCGCGAATCGAGAGTGTCGGTTTGGTCTTCATTCGGGGCGAGGTGAAGAACTCCTTGTGTTGATCTTTAAGTTGCACATACTCGTTGAATTCCACATAGATACGTTTATGTGCAAAGCCTGTGAGGTAGTTTTCGGGCGTAGCTGTAATCAGCGTCGGCGGGATTGTGTCGCGCGGACCTCCCTGCGGTGTGGCCGTATTGGCACATCGTACTAACATCGACGAGAGAAACAGCAGCACAACGGCTGCCTTTGCTATCGCTCGGAGTGAGATCGTCTGTTTGAAAAGCGTCATCTTTCGCGTCTTAACTTCTTTACTGTCTTAACTTTTCGTTTTTAGCCTATTAGCTTATAGACTCGTTTAATCCAACGGCTCGGCAGGGGTGTATTGACCCTCGTTCGAGTCGCCATCACTGCCTTCGTTACCCTCGCCATTGTCAGGATCGGGTGTTTCGGGCTCCTCGGGCTCGGGCGCAACGTACGCCTCGTTGTTCATACGCCAAGGACCCTCGACATACACCTTCTTCACCGACCAGGGGCGGAAGGTGATGCTCACATAGAGATTGGGAAGATTCTCCGCCACCTCGGTCATACGCCATCCGTAGAGCTTGTTTATGGGATCGACCACAATGATCGTCGCAGGTGTCGCCTTCAATTGCAGCGCAACAGTATCATTCTGCTGCACAGCTCTTTCGGTTGCATCGGAACGCTTCTCACCCGTCGTCTTTGAGGTCAGTACGCCGTTGAGCGCATCCTCATACGAAGCAACGGTCCATTGTGTTGTATCGGCCATAAATGCGTATGCTACAACGCCTTCAGTGAGAGTAGCCACACCGCCCGACTCCATTTGGATATAGGGACGGATATTGTAGCGACAATCGAGCACCACCTTCTTAAAGCAACCGCCCAACATTGCCACAAATGCCACCGCCGCGAGCGCGAAGAGGCCTTTTCGGAACCTTCTCATCTATGTTAATTTTGTCTTTTTTGTATAAATTATTCGATTGATAACCTATTCGTTACCAATCACTTCGCTTTCGTGCTTCGAGAGTAGCTCGGCACGCAACTCCTCCATCGTCTTGCCCGAGATGGGGTGCTTCTTCGACTTCATCAACTCACACAGCGGCGCAAGCACAAAGTCGCGCTCCTCGATCAGCGGATGGGGAATAGTCAAGCGGGGCGACTCCAACACCAGATCGTCGTAGAATAGTACATCGATGTCGATCATACGCGACGAATAGTGAGCCCCCGTCTCTGCTTTAAGACGTGCCTCCTCCTCGCGGTCGCGACCCAACTCGCGCTCGATGGCCTGTACTGCATCCAGAACCTCGTCAGCCGAGAGATCAGTATCGACCTCCAGCACCTGATTCGAGAACTCATCGTCGGCCTTGAAGCCCCAGGGGCGACTCTTGTAACGGTGCGAGCAACGCAAAACGATGCCCACCTTGTCGTTAATCATTCGCTGCGCGGTGCGTAGGCGCGACTTAACATCGCCCAAATTACCGCCTGTAATCAATACTACACGTGCCATATTAATTCTGTTTTTTTGTTCTTTTAGGTTGTTATAGTTTGCTTTGTTTTTAGGTTTTTCTCTCTTTTGGTTGCGCTATACTTTGACAATCATCTTGCTGACTGCCAGCGCAAAGTGTGTGGCCACAATCAGCGAGTTGCCATTCTGCACAATCTGTGCGCGCGCCGTTTCGATCTCGGCAACCAGGGCTTCGATGTTGTGGTTGCCCACAAAGGGTGCGAACTTCGAGCAGAAGGCCGCCTCCTTGTCCCAGAGGTAGCTGATCTCGCCCATGCCTGCATTGAGCATATAGCTCTCGCGCAGCAGTCGCAACGCATCACCAAAGAAGTCGATCTGGCGGTCGCGTGTCAGCGCCGAAAACGACTCGGCCCAATCGAGCAGTTCGAGGTGTTTGTTGCTGTAACTCAATCGCATAAGCGAACAGAACATATCGAATGAGCTCTCCGACAGATCGTCGCTTCCTGCGGCCAAGCGTCGTCCTTCGATCAGATTTCCGCCTGCCAAACGGGCCAGCTGTCCCGCACGTTGTTCATCCAAGTTGTACTCTGCAATGAGCTGTGCCATAAGGTCTTCGGTCGCAATACGCGGTATGGTTATCTCCTGTGTGCGCGAGATAATCGTCGTGAGCAGTCGTGCCGGCTGGCGACTCACAAGCAGGAAGAGGGTTTTGTCCCAGGGCTCCTCCAAGATTTTGAGCAGAGTGTTTGCCGCCTCGATATTCATCCTCTCGGGCATCCACATCAGCACGATCTTATAGTCGCCCTCGAAGCTCTTGAACGAGAGCTTGCGGATGATCTCGCCCGCATCGTGTACCGAGATCAGCGGTTTGAGCGTCTTGCCCAGATCGAGGCGGTCGTTCCACATCGACTCGTCGAAATAGCCGCCCGTCGAAGAAATTTGCTCGCGCCACACTTTCAGGAAGTCGCCACACATCATCTTCTCGCCCGACTTTTTTCCCTGCTTATTGACCGGAAAGATGAAGTGCAGATCGGGGTGCATCAGCTCCTCCATCTTGCGACACGAGGGGCACTCGCCACACGAATCGCCATCGTGGCGGTTGCTGCAATTGATATATTGGGCATAGGCCAATGCCAACGGCAACGCTCCGCCGCCGCACTCGCCCGCAAAGAGCTGTGCGTGGCTCACACGGCCTTGATCGACCGCGCGGCGCAGTCGATCTTTGATCTCGCTATGTCCTATAACGTCGGAAAAACGCATTGTCTTCTTGTTTATCTGTTTTTGTCGAGTGAGTTGTGAGCATCAAGTTTTCATGCTGCCAATCACTCATTTTCATCTCCGTAGCCCCACTCTTTTAGAGCTGTTTTGAAGGTTTCGCGGGCAAGTTGCAGACTGCGAACGAGGCAAATCAGTCCAACCACACCGAAGATAGCGACTATTAACCAACGCGGTTGTTCCATCTCAAACTCCTTGATCAGGCTCACCACGCAGTGAATTGTCATCATAAGGTAGATGATGAAAAATAGTTTCGCCCAATTGATTCTCATTGCGATCTTGAATTTTTATTCGCCTTGTGTCTCTTTGATCATTTTAAGCAACTCGCGGGCAAGTTGAACGCTACGCGCAACGCATATGCCGAGAATTACGGCATAGATCACAACCCACATCCAACGCACCTCGCTCATCTCCAACTCGTTGATAAGGTCTGCTACGAAATATACCGCTAACGAAATGAAGATGATCAGGAATAGAATGATCTTTGTTTTCATATTCATTGTTTGTCTTTTTCAATAGGGTTCAGAGGTTACTCGTTCCAAACAGCAATCAGCCCTTTGACAAGCTGCACGCAACGTACAACGGCCAGCACTCCCATTGCTGCATAGAGCACCAGCCAGAGCCAATTACACATATTTCCCGTCAGCTCCTCGACGATGAGCATCACACATACCGCCGTAACGAATAGGTAGAGAATGAGAAAACCGATCAGTTTTGCTTTCATTTTCATTCCGTTTTTTGTGGTTTATTACTACTGCTTGCCTGTTGAGCCGAAGCCGCCAGCACCGCGTTCGCTATCTGAAAGCTCCTCTGCGAGCTCCCACTCGACCTGCTCGTGGCGTGCTACGACCATCTGCGCAATACGCTCGCCGCCCTCGATGCGGAACTCCTCGTTGCTCAAATTGACAAGTATTACACGAATCTCGCCACGATAGTCGGCATCGATCGTGCCGGGCGAATTGAGCACCGTGATACCGTGTTTTGCAGCCAAGCCGCTACGCGGACGGATCTGCATTTCGTAACCTGCGGGCAACTCGACGTAGAGTCCCGTAGGGATCATTGCGCGCTCCAACGGGCGCAATACTACCGCCTCATCGATATCGGCACGCACATCCATACCCGCCGAAAGGGGCGTAGCATAGCGCGGCAGATCGAAGCGCGAACGGTTGATAACTTTTACCTTCATTGTTGTTTATCGTTTTTGTTGTTCTTTCTCACTCGCAGGGTCTGTATCAGCGCGACGGCGATCAAACCGACGAAGCTCACCGCAAGACCTACGGTTCGCTCGGTGCCCTCCCAGCGCAGAGCTGCAACGCCGAGGGTGAAGAGCACAAGGCTTACGGCATAGACCACAAGTTTTAGTTTCGTTTTTGTTGTCATCATCATCGTCTAAATTTTTTTCTATCTGCGTCTTAACATCGCTCTCAACATCGCCCTCACGTCGATCTTTTCGCGGCGCACGACGTAGAACGCATATCCTGCTACAATTGCCAGATTAACAATGTATTGCAGCGCCACGCCAACCTCCGCGCGCTCCACAACGACACTCGCCACGTAGGCCGCTAACGCAACAGCGACATACTCCGCAATACGAGCCATCGGATAGGGTGTCGGGTAGTATCGGCGATTGAGCCAATAGCTTACGGCAACCATCGCAGCCTCGCTCGCCAGTCGTGCCCACGCAGCGCCGTAGTAGCCATATCGTGGCACCAACAGGAAGTTGCACAATACGGTGAATATCAGACCTATGAATGTAACCACAATAGCCAATCGCGTGCGCTCCTCGCGCTTGTACCAGAATGAGAGATTGAGCCACACGCCACTCAATACGTTTGCGCCGAGCACTACGGGCAGGATGAAGATCCCCTGTCGGAAGTCGCGACCTACAATCAACGCAAAAACATCCTTAAATAGTGCGATGCCGAGGAAGATCAACATCGAGGCGATCATATAGTATTTCAGCGCGGCGGCGTTCATCGCCTTGAAGTCGTCCTTGCGATAATTTGCGAGGAAAAATGGCTCGGCCGCCAAGCGATACATCTGCGTAAAGAGCATCATTACGACCGCGATTTTTGTGATCGCACCATAGATACCGAGCTGTGCCATAGCGTTTTCCGACACGAGGTACTTGATCATCTGACGGTCGATAAACTCATTTGCCGTACCTGCAATTCCACTCACTAACAGTGGCAACGAATAGCTGAAAATGGTTGCCAGCAACAGCCAATCGATCTTCGGCAGAGTGCGATTTGTCGAGGGCAGCATTGCGGCAAAAGTGATCACACTCGCCATCAAATTGGCCACAAAAGCCCAACCCACGCCGAACTCCGTAGCGAACAGCCCCATCGCTCCGAAGGCAAATGCGAGACCCGTCTGCAAGACGATATTGACCATTTTGAGCGTAACGAAACGGCCTGCGCGACCCTGCTCGCGAAGACGTGAGAAGGGGATGCAGGTCGCCACGTCGAACATCACGATCGCTCCGACAATCACCACATATTCGGGATGAGCTACGTATGCTTCTCCCATCGCCACTGCAATTTTTTCGCGTAGCAGAACCACCGCCACGAAGAAGACGAAGGCCGCCAGCGAGGTGATTCCCCAGACGGTTGCAAAGAGACGTTTCTTTGCCCCCTGCACGTCGCCCCCTGCGGCATCGGCTTTGGCCGCAAATCGGAAATATCCCGACTCCATGCCCATCGTCAAAACGACCAGAGCGAAGGGTATAAGTGCGTAAATATCAGTGATAATGCCATATTCCGCCTGCCCGAAAACGCGGGTATAGTACGGCGTGAGCAGGTAGCTCAAGAAGCGACCTACGATGGTGCTGATGCCGTAAATGGCGGTCTGTTTGGCGAGTTTTTCGAGCATTGTTTTGTCGTTTATAACTTACAAAGTTATAAAAATTATTCGCTCTACCAAACAGATTTTCCGAAGAGAGTACAATTCTGCCGCACTTTACTCGCGCGGGAGCCTGCGCGGGCGCGAAAGCCGAAGCCGAAATACAATTGTTTATTGTAATAATTTTATGGCTGTTTCCGGCTTGTTGAAAAGCATAAAAAACGGGCAGAAACCATTGGTCGTGCGACCAATAATCTCTGTCCGTTTATCGCTGTTGTCGTTGTTGGAACTATCGCTTGCGAACGATATAGAGAAGATCCTTGGGTAGAGCATAACGCTCTCGTTCTTCGGTAGTTAGTATTGTCGCATAGTCCAAATCCTCGACCTCGAAACCTGCCTCGCGCAGGCGGTCGGCGTAGTCGCGACCATAGACGCGGCGGTGGTCATACTGACCGAAGATTCGGGTGCGCTCCTCGGGGTCGGTTATTGAGTCATCCTCGAAAGTTTTTTCACGTTCCAATTCGACGGGCGAAAGGATCACTCCCCACCCCTCCCCGCGACGCATCACGCGGTGGATCTCACGCATTGCCTGCAGGTCATCTTCAACGTGCTCCATAATATGGTTGCAGAAAACCACATCAAAGCTCTCATCTGCCAGCGGAATGTGCTGAATATCAAAGTGTAAATCTGCCAACGGGCTCTCCAAATCGGCAGTTACATAATCCTCCTCGTGCCCCTTGTATGCCTTGCGCAGATGGCGCATCAGGCAGACTTCGGGAGCCACGTGCAACAGTCGCGGGCGGCGCTCAAATAGGTCGCTCTCGCGCTGCAACCAGAGCCAAAGCAGGCGGTGGCGTTCAAGCGATAAGCAATTGGGACACAAGGCATTATCGCGCGATGTTACATATCCGTACGGTAGGAATTTGCGACGTTTCGTACCGCACACGGGGCACTCGCGACCGCGACCTACGTAGAGCAGACCGAGCAGAGGTACCGCCCAGCCGGCCATACGTTGCAGGATGGGGCGCGGTATAGCGTTGAGTATAAAGCGGATAAGTCGTTTCATCGCGTGCCCTCCTCGTTACTGCCAAGCACCTCGGCGACCTCTTTTTCGGCACGCGCAAGACGTTGTTTGCACTGCGCGATAAGCTCCGTGGCGCGCTTCACTTCGGCCGACAGAGTATCGACATCCATCTGTCGATTGTTGAATCGAGCGAGGATTTGCTCCACTTCGGACATCGCTTCGGCGTAGGTAAGTTCCTGTTTTTTAGTTGTTTTTGCCATTATCTGTAATTTTTGCTTTTAATTCACCCTTTGCCAATCGTATCGACAGCTCGGCTCCGACTTCGGTCTGCGATGCGTCGTTCAGTGCGCGACCGCCAAGGCTTACAATTGCAAAGCCCAGAGCCATAATGTGTTGCGGATCTCGCGCCGCTACCGTCTGCTCCATTGCTGAGAGTTTTTCGTGTTCGGCGCGAAGGAGATTTGTGGTCGTATGACGCAATATTTCGTCGGCTCGCGCCACACGATTTCGTTGTTCGTTAATGAGTGTTTCGCTCACTCGACGCAACTCCGACGAGTAGCGTTCGAGCGTCAGTTCAATGCGGCGTGTTGCTCCGAGAGCCTGCGTTGCAACCATCGCTGCATTGCGTTCAAGTCGCTGACGTTCAGTCGATAGTATCTCTATTGCGTGGCGTTCTATCGCCTGCGCCAAGGCATCCAACTCACTATCAAATTCGGCCATCTGCTCGCCTATCCACGCCGCCACGGCAGTCGGGGTTTTGAGCCGCAGAGCCGCCACCATATCGGCTACACTCTCGTCTTTGTCGTGGCCGATTCCCGTTACGACGGGCAGCGGAAATTGCGCCACATGCGCACACAATCGATACGAATTAAAGCAGGCCAAATCGCTCTGCGAACCACCGCCGCGAATTACCGCCACAACATCGAACTCGTCGGCGCGTTCGGCCACCCGTTCCAGCGCCTCGATAATCGAATCTTCGGCCCCGTGTCCCTGCATAAATGCGTCAAACAGAGTGAGTTCCACACGATAGGGAGAGCGGGCAATCTCCTTGCGGAAGTCCTGATAACCAGCCGCATTGGCACTCGAAACTACCGCCACGCGCTGTGGCACGCGGGGCACTCCGAGCTCGCGGTTCATATCCCACACACCCTCCTCTTGCAGGCGGGCGATGGTCTGCTGTCGCTGCTGCTCCCAATCGCCGAGGGTGTAGGTGGGGTCGATGTCCTGAATCTGGAATGAGAGTCCGTAAAGTTCGTGATATGTGATAGTTACACGCACCAATACCTTCATCCCGACAGACAACTGCTCGCCCGTTTTCGAGGCGAAATAGGTCGCAATAGCTCCGTAATGCGAACGCCAGATCACCGCCGAGGCCTTGGCTGCGGGCACTCCGTTTGCACCCCCTTTTTCGACCAATTCGAGGTAGCAATGGCCCGAATAATTGACTTTCATTTCGGAGATTTCGGCGGCAACCCACACGGGCAGTGGGAACGCCTCGGTTAGGCGTTCGCGCACAGCGAGCTGCAACTCGCGCAATGAAAAGTGTTTTTTCTGCTCCATTTGCTTACGAAATCTCTTCAAAATACAAAGGTATGAAAAATTTTCCTTATCTTTGCGCGCAAAATGTAAAGCTATGGCAGACAATTCAATACTTATACGTCTCGACGGCCTCAAACTCAAATATGAGGAGATGGGCGAGCAGATGACCGACCCCGAAGTGATCGCCGATGTTAAGCGATTTATTCAGCTCAACAAGGAGTACAAGGAGCTCGAACCGATTATCGAGGCAAGCGAGCACTATCGCACCGCAATCGCTAACTTGCAGGAAGCCAAGGATGTACTTGCCAATGAGAAGGACGAGGAGTTCCGCGAAATGGCTCGTATGGAGGTGGCCGAACTCGAACCCCGAATCGTCGAATTGGAGGAGCAGATCAAACTCTTGCTGATCCCGAAGGATCCGCAGGACGACAAAAACGCAATCGTCGAGATTCGTGGTGGTACGGGTGGCGACGAGGCTGCAATCTTTGCGGGCGACCTGTTGCGTATGTACACCAAATATATCGAGAGCCGCGGTTGGAAGTACGAGATTAACTCGTTCAGCGAGGGTACTGCGGGCGGTTACAAGGAGGTTGTGCTCAAAGTTACGGGCGCAGGTGTCTATGGCGTTTTGAAGTACGAGTCGGGCGTGCATCGCGTGCAGCGCGTACCCCAGACCGAGACGCAGGGTCGTGTTCATACCTCGGCAGCATCGGTTGCCGTTCTGCCTGAAGCAGAGGAGTTTGACGTTGAGATCTCGATGAACGATATCCGTAAGGATATCTTCTGCGCATCGGGTCCCGGTGGTCAGTCGGTCAATACGACCTATTCGGCTATCCGTCTGACACATATTCCGACCGGTATCGTCGTGCAGTGTCAGGACCAGAAGTCGCAGCTCAAAAACTTCGATAAGGCGTTGGAGGAGTTGCGTACGCGCGTGTTCAACCTCGAATACTCGAAGTATCTTGACGAAATCGCATCGAAGCGTAAGACGATGGTCTCGACGGGCGACCGTTCGGCAAAGATCCGTACCTACAACTATCCGCAGGGCCGTATCACCGACCACCGTATCAACTATACGATCTACAACCTCTCGGCATTTATGGATGGTGATATTCAGTCGGTTATCGACCAGTTGATCGTAGCCGAGAACGCCGAGCGATTGAAGGAGAGCGAGCTGTAAAAAGCCCCTTGCCGAAAGATTAATCGACAATCAAATATGCGCCTGCCCAACTTTAACGGTTGGGCAGGTTTTTTATGCCTGTAACTCTTCGCAGACGAAGGGGCGGAGTGTATTGAATGTAGCCCGTCAGACATTATATATTATATATAGGTCGCGCGAGATTTTACGAAAAGGGGCGAAAACGGGTTGTGAAATTAAAATTTTCGCCTCGACCGCTTGGAATTTGAAATAAAATTCATATATTTATGGTCGCGAATTTAGAAACTAAAACAAAAATAACCTCAAAACTATGAAAAACTATTCAACAAAAGAGATTAAGAACGTCGTTCTTATCGGTGCTCCCGGCTCTGGAAAAACCACCCTCGCCGAGGCTATGGCATACGAAGGTAAGGTAATTGACCGTCGTGGTACTGTCGAGGGTGAAAATACTCTTTCGGATAATACCGATATCGAGCACGAATATAAGCGTTCAATCTATTCGACCGCACTCTTCTCGGAGTTTATGGGTCGCAAACTCAATATCATCGACACCCCGGGTTCGGATGACTTCTGTGGTAGCCTCTTCTCGGCATTTAAGGTTGCCGACGTTGGTCTGTGCGTAATCAGCGCAGTCGAGGGTTTCGAGGCAGGTACCGAGATTCAGGCTCGCTACGCTCGTAAGCTCAACAAGCCCGTGATCGCTATCGTTAATAAACTTGATGCCGAGAACGCAAATTGGGATGAGACTATCGAGAGCATCAACGCTTCGTCGCGTGTGAAGCCCGTAATCGTTCAGTATCCCGTTAATCCGGGTCCCGGTTTCAACTCGTTCATCGACGTTCTGATGATGAAGATGTATCGCTTCACCGACGAGAATGGTACTCGTGAGGAGTTGGAGATCCCCGCAGAGGAGATGGATCGCGCAATGGAGTTGCACCAGACTCTGGTTGAGACCGCAGCAGAGAACGACGAGGATCTGATGATGCTCTACTTCGACAAGGGTGCGCTGACCCAGGACGACATCCGTAGCGGTTTGAAGCTCGGCGTTGCAAAGCGTGATTGCCTTCCCGTATTCTGTTCGTCGGCAAAGCGCGACGTAGGTTCGAAGCGTATTATGGAGTTCATCATCAACGTAGCTCCCGGTCCGCTGACCGCTCCCAACTTCCTCACAACCGAGGGCGAGGAGATCGAGGCAGACGAGAATGGCCAGCCCGTTGTATTCGTATTCAAGAGCCAGGTTGAGCAGCACTTGGGCGAAATCAGCTACTTCCGCGTAGTTCGTGGTAAGATCACCGAGGGTATGGAGTTGGTTAATAGCCGTACCGGTAACAAGGAGAAGATCTCGCAGCTGTTTGCCGTTGCAGGTAAGAACCGTATCAAGGTTTCGGAGTTGGCAGCAGGCGACATCGGTTGCACCGTTAAGTTGAAGGCTACCCGTACCAACGATACTCTGTCGGCACCCTCGACTCCCGTCGAGATCGAGCCGATCGTATTCCCCGAGGCGCGTTACCGCGCAGCTGTTAAGGCAGCAAAGCAGGGCGACGACGAGAAGCTGGGTGAGTTGCTCAATAAGGCGAAGTATGAGGATCCGACCATTCTGGTTGAGTACTCGAAGGAGTTGAAGCAGACCATCATTCAGGGTCAGGGTGAGCACCACCTCAATATTTTGAAGTATCGCCTCTCGACCGAGAACAAGATGGAGATCGAATATATGGCACCGCGTATTCCTTATCGCGAGACCATCACCAAGGTTGCACAGGCAGACTATCGCCACAAGAAGCAGTCGGGTGGCGCAGGTCAGTTCGGTGAGGTACATATGGTTATCGAGCCCTACTACGAGGGTATGCCCGAGCCTACCAAGTATAAGATCAATGGCAAGGAGGTTACCGTTAATGTTAAGGGCAAGGAGGAGTACGAGCTCGAATGGGGCGGTAAGTTGCAGTACTACAACTCGATCGTTGGTGGTGCTATCGACGCACGCTTTATGCCCGCTATCTTGAAGGGTATTATGGAGAAGATGACCGAGGGCCCGTTGACCGGTTCGTATGCACGCGATATCCGCGTTGTGATCTACGACGGTAAGATGCACCCGGTTGATTCGAATGAAATCTCGTTCAAGCTGGCTGCACGTAACGCCTTCAAGGAGGCATTCCGCAACGCAGGTCCGAAGATTATGGAGCCTATTTACAGCGTTGAGGTACTCGTGCCGAGCGACCGTATGGGTGATGTGATGAGCGACTTGCAGAACCGCCGTGCCCTGATCGAGGGTATGTCGTCGGAGCACGGTCTGGATCGCCTGAATGCTCGCGTGCCTCTGGCAGAGTTGTATCGCTATTCGACCACGCTGTCGTCGCTGACCAACGGCCGTGCATCGTACACAATGAAGTTCGCTTCGTACGAGCAGGTTCCCGCTGATGTTCAGGACAAGCTGTTGAAGGCTTACACCGATACCGACGAGGATTAATCCGCAATCCTTATCAAATATCCAAACCGCGCTCTTCGGGGCGCGGTTTTTTTTGTTGGAGGGTGCTTTTGGGGTGGCTGCGTTGTGCTGTGTAGCCACTTTCAGGAGTGTATTGCAAATAAAAAATCCGCCCCGACAAGTGGAGGGAGAGAAGCGGTCAAAGACCGACTTGTCGGGAACGGATTAATATGTTGTCGAAGCGATGCAGATTCTGTTCTTTGCGCTTCGAGGATAATATCTTTGTTTATAGATGTTTGGCGGCGACGTTGCAGATCGCATCAGCAATCAGTTGATGCCCCTGCGCGTTGGGGTGAATGCCGTCGGCGCAGAACATCTCGCGGTAGTTGCGCTCGAACAGGAACGGTGTCGTAATGTCGATAATTGGCACCGTAAGCGACGAGGCAAGCTTGAACAGTCGCAGGTTGTACATCTCGTGCCACTGCGTGATATTCTCGACACAGCCATCAAGCCAGCGCATCACGTTCGATCGTCGTGTCGTGTCCATCGCTCGTGTAAACATCTCAAAATATCGATCGGCGATAATTGGCGGCAGCGACAGCAAAACGGGCTTTGAGCCGAGTTCGCGCACCTTCGTAATCATCTGTCGATACTGCTCCTCGAAGCGATCGAGCGAGGTGATCGGGTGGTGTTCGCCATCGGGGTTGTCGGCTATCTGTCGCCACGAGTGGTCGCAATCGTTGCCACCAAACTCCAATACGACAAACTCCGAATCGGCCACCTGCTCCTGCCAGCGCTCCAATTCGCGTAGCCCGCGATGGGTGGTGTTACCGAAACGACCGTGATTTTTGATCTCGATGTCGAGTCGCGATTGGCAACGGTTCGAGAAGCTATCTTTTAATATTGTATATCGTGGCGAGGCCTGCTCATCAATCTTATCAAGAACAATGCCACCCATTATCGAATCGCCAAAAGCTGTAATACGTTTCATTGTTTGTGTCGTTTTTCAAATCTTTGAACACTGCAAAGCTAACACCACGATAGCGCCTTGGCAAATTGTCGGGACTTGTGAGCAAAATTTGTGATATTTTGCTCATTTTCGTTACTAAAATCGATATATTGGGACAAAATCACTATATTTGTACATTCATCACACATAAAATTGGGACTAAAAATGAACGCTCTGCCAACCAATTTTCGCCGAAAAAGCACTCAGGCAATACATGTCTTTGCGTTGCCGTTGTCGTTTTTTGCATTTATGCTGATCTATCGCCCGTTCAATGTAGCACAGACCCTGCTGCTCGGTCGATTTTCGTTCGGAATTAATCTTACGCTGATCTCTTGCATCATCTTCGGCTCGATGACGATTATGCGCATGCTCTTTTATATGTTGCGTCGTCGAATTGATACACTGACCTACTTTTTTTGGGTGATTTTGGAGATGGTAGTATCGGTGTTCTTCGTTGCACTCTATGCGTGGTTGATGGAGCGCACGGTTGACCCCTATTTCTTGGTTGTTTCGCGAGCCTGCAAATGGGTTATGCCGGTGCTTATTTTCCCCTATGTTATTATCTCTCTGGCGCTTTTTCTTGCAGATAAGAGCCTGATGCATGAGGTGAGTGAGTCGGCAAAGATGCGTTTCTACGACGAACGCCATAATCTGAAACTTGTCGTGGCGACCGCTTCGGTGCTATATATCGAGGCCGAGGAGAACTATATAAATATACATTATCAAGAGGGCGATAAGATGCGTAACTACCTGATACGTACGTCAATGAAGTCGATAGAGGAGCTTTGCGGCACGCACAATCTGTTGCGTTGCCATCGCTCTTATTATCTCAATCCTTGCCATGTGAAGGTGCTGCGCAAGAATCGCGAGGGCACGATCTTCGCCGAACTCGACACTGCAACACCGTGCGAGGTGCCCGTAACCAAACGCTACTACGACGTAATCTCGTCAGCGATTTAGTCGGGATGTATCGCCTCGATGACGGCTTTACCGATAAGACGAAAAAATATTTTCAAAACACAATCCCAATCGTGAATAAATTCGTATCTTGCGACAAGATTGGGTTAAAGTATTTTTGAATTATGGAGACTTTGGCTTTAGAGCAACGCTACGCGCGACTGCTCGAACTTGTTCGAACAAACTTTTCGCCCACGACACAACAGCTTGTCGATGAGGCTCTTAAATATGCCGATGCGGCTCTGATCGAGGAGCATCGTTACGACGGCTGTCCGATGTTGGACCACGCGGTGCATACGGCCGAGATCGTTATTTCGGAGATTGGTCTGGGTCGTAATTCGACTGTTGCAACGCTGCTGCACGATGTTGTGCGCCTGGCGGCGAAGCGTGGTGCGGAGGATTTGGAGCGCGTAACGGGCGACATTCGTGCGAAATTTGGCGACTATGTTGCCGATATCACCCGCGCTTTGGCAAATATTTCGGATGTCAAAACGAAGGTGGCAAAGGAGCAGGCCGAAAATTTCCGCGACCTGATTGTGTCGTATTCGACCGATCCGCGTGTGATTTTGATCAAGTTGGCCGATCGTCTTGAAGTGATGCGTTCGCTCTCGATTTTCCCTGCCGCAAAGCACCACAAAAAGAGTTGGGAGAGCCTCAATATCTACGCTCCGATTGCTCACAAGTTGGGTCTCTACGCCATTAAGAGCGAGTTGGAGGATATCTCGTTGAGCTACCTCGAACCAGATGACTATCAGCATATTCTGTCGAAATTGGAGGAGACCTCGCAGGAGCGTCAGCAGTTGATCGCGCGAT
This sequence comes from Rikenellaceae bacterium, assembly GCA_017425655.1. GTDB lineage: Bacteria > Bacteroidota > Bacteroidia > Bacteroidales > Rikenellaceae > Alistipes. The sequence goes on from JAFPAT010000009.1 coordinate 30,523, forward strand.
TTTTGGAGCCGGTGATTCCGAAGCTCGACAAGATGGGCTACGAGTACCATATCAAGAGCCGCACCAAGTCGATCTTCTCGATCTGGACCAAGATGCGCAAGAGCCACATACCCTTCGAGGAGGTCTTCGACATCTTCGCGCTGCGCATTATTGTCGATTGTCCGCGCGAGATCGAAAAGACGCTCTGTTGGAACATCTACTCCGTGGTAACGGACTTCTATACGCCCAATCCCGATCGTATGCGTGATTGGATATCTATCCCGAAATCAAATGGTTATGAGTCGCTGCACACGACCGTTGTAACCAAAGAGGGTCGCTGGGTCGAGGTGCAGATCCGTTCGCAACGTATGGATGAGGTTGCCGAGCGCGGTATTGCTGCCCATTGGCGTTATAAGGGTGTCAATCAGGGCGCACAGACCAGCGAGCAGTGGCTTGGTCGCCTGCGCGAGTTGATGGAGACCACGACTCACTCGCTCGTACAGCGTTTCGATGCCAAACCCGCATCGGGCGAAATCTTTGTCTTCACACCGAAGGGCGACCTGCGTAAGCTGCCCGAAGGGGCGACGGTGCTCGATTTTGCCTTCGATATCCACTCGAATGTGGGTTGTACCTGCTCGGGTGCGAAGATCAACCACCGCAACGTGTCGATCCGCGAGGTGCTGAAAAATGGCGACATCGTTGAGATTATGACGCAGAAGAATCAGACCCCGAAATCGGATTGGCTGAATGTGGTTACCACGACCAAAGCGCGTAACAAGATCCGCCAATTCCTGCGCGAGGAGCAGGCTCGACAGGCGCGTCTGGGGCGTGAGGAGTTGGAGCGCAAACTGAAAAATTGGAAGATGAACATCGCCATCGACGATGCGGTGGTATATCTGTGTAAGTCGCTGAAAATCCGCACGGGAACGGAACTCTATAACCGTATTCTGAACGAGAAGATCGACTTTGCCCAGATCAAGGAGATCATCTCGCGCCATTTAAGCGGTGAGGCCGATGAGCAGCGTCGTTCGACGGCTGCTGCACTCGATGCCGCCAAGCTCGATGCGCCGAAGATCTACAACACCTCTCCGTCGGGCGATGCGTTGGTAATTGACGATCGAATCAATAAGATTGACTATAAGTTGGCAAAGTGTTGCAATCCGATTATGGGCGACGATATCTTCGGCTTTGTAACGATCAATTCGGGTATCACGATCCACCGCCACGACTGCCCCAATGCGGCTCGCCTGCGCGAGAATTATCCCTACCGCATTATGGAGGCCCGCTGGCGCGAGCAGGTGCAGGGCGGAGCGTTCCGCGCGTCGATTAAGATCGTGGCCGACGACACGACGGGTATGGTCAATCGTATTACGGAGGTTGTAAATCGCGACCTGAAGCTCAATATTCGTTCGATGAATCTCTCGTCGAGTGGCGGTACGCTGTCGGGTATGATCAATGTCGAGGTGCCGAGTACGAATGTGGTTGATATGCTGATCCACAGCATTTTGCGCATCCGCGGAGTGCAACGCGCCTATCGCGTGAATAACTAAATAAGGGAAACTCCTAAAAGCAACGCACCCCGAAACAGCGATTGTTTCGGGGTGTATTGTTGAGCCGCAAACGAGACTTGAACTCGTGACCTCTTCATTACGAGTGAAACGCTCTACCAACTGAGCTATTGCGGCATCACTTCAAAGGTCTTGATCCTTTTGCGGTGCAAATATCCGAAAAAAAATTCGAATATTCCAACATTCAAACCAAATTATATCATTTTATCGCAAATTTTGTCTGCGCCTCGCCCGCAACCAGCCCCGTCGCACACCTCGCCCCGCACCTCGTAGCCTCTCTCGCCGCACGCCTCGCAACCCACCGCACCAAGTATGCATAAGCATACGACGCGGGTAGTTTTGTTCATTTTAGTATTGAATTAGGAAATTATATGCAGATATTACATTTGCAAAAAAAGTTGTGAAAATAGGGGCGCACGAAGCGCCCCATAATTACTTCTTGGATTCGGTCTCTTGGGCGAGTTTCGCTAATTTGGCAAGTCTTCTCTCTTTGCGAAGTCTCTTTTCCTCTTTTTTAATCGCCTCTTGTTTCATATACTCCTCGGTGGCAGCATAACTCTTTTTTAATTCCTTTTGTAACAACTCTGCCATCTCTTCTTTTGACGCATCAAGGGGGCAACAAGATATTTCTTGTAAATACGATGTAGTAACTCCTTTGCATATCGACCCATAAAATCGATATTCATTAGTTCGACACTCAGGTCGTTTAGTAGTACTATTATCTATAAAATATACTTCTGCTCGAATGCTTTTCAAAAATGCATTCAAACCCTTGCCAGTTAGCCCCTTGTACATTGAGGAATGGTATAGTATTCTCGCCTCTTGGTATGGCATCCATCTGCAATATTTCATCGCAATGAAAGCCAAATCAATTATAGTTTGAGGATCTGTATGTGCAACTTGGGTCTTAAAAAAAGGGGGTGCTATAAAATTAAAACTTTCAGTTGTTACGATAGGTGTAATCCAATAGAATCCTTCATTGTCTATTGCGATATTGACATGCTTATAAAATTGTTGCTCTGCCATAATGTTTATTATAATTTATTGTATTATATCATATTATGAAAGGCTTACCGATTGAAAGTAAAATGCTCATGCTAACATCTACGATACGGATCGCGCGGGTTGTTGAGTTGCAAAATTAAGCATAAATCTCAATAAAAGTTATAATAGCATATGATAATAGGAACAAAAATAGTATGACAGCACGTTTCCACTCTCTTGCCAAGAATGACACAAAAATAGCAAACAGGAAATATAAAATATTTAGTACACACCAAAAGACATACACGCCAAGGCTCTTATAATACCAAAACATTTCATGTCCAAAATGATATGATTCAGTATCTATTGCTGCAGATACTATTTCACGCACATCTAGTAATATGCTTGCTAAACATATCGTTATCAATAGATAGTGTATTATTTTGCTTAACTTTATCTTCTTGCCCTTCATATTTTATTCTTAAACGAGTCGATGAAATTTCCCACGTCGGCACATATTGGCGAATTAATCAAAAAGTACCTTTGTGGAATTATACTCAATGACTTCGGTGGCAATCCACGTACTATCGATTTGTGTAAAGAATATCAGTAAGTCGGGACGCTCTTTTGAGGGAAGATCGTGCCACCGACTACAATATATCTGCATTGTAGAGTCTCCACTCGCGCGTAATTCTTCATAATATGGATCCATTAAAACGGAATAATTACTATCATCGAGCGTTAGTAACATCAGATCATCGACACTGGGTGTTGGCAATGTTGCCAATACCTCTTTGCGTGATTTGCCGTAATATATAGTTTGGTCATTCTGTAATATGTAAGCAGACTCAAGGTCGTAGGATTGTCTGTCTATTCGGAGAGTAAGTGCGACGACAACTCCTAAACAGACTATAATGTATGTGATATATGATATTATTCTCATTGCCGAATCGCCCGTTAATTCGCAACATCGGGTTGTAAAATTACGAAAATCGAATCACAATTACAATGTTTCGGGGCGATTCTGACGCAAAAGAGTGAACAATCTCCGATTTTCTTCGTATATTCGCGTAAAATTACTTTCCCTAATATGATTACCTTTATTATCTGTTTTGCTCTGCTCGTGGTGGCCTATTTCACCTATGGCCGTTACCTCGAAAAACTTGTGGGTGCCGAGGCGGGTCAGCCTGTTCCCTCGAAGACGCATTTTGACGGTGTGGATTATATGCCCCTGCCGAAGTGGAAAACTTTCCTGATTCAGCTGCTTAACATCGCGGGCTTGGGCCCCATTTTCGGTGCGGTGCTCGGTGCGCTGTACGGTCCCGTGGCATTCATCTGGATCACGGCAGGCGGTATTCTGTTTGGTGCGATGCACGACTTTTTGGGCGGTTGGATCTCGCTCGAAAACGACGGCCAGAGCCTGCCCGAGATCATCGGTAAGTATCTCGGCGTGGGGGTGAAGCAGGTGATGCGCATCTTTACGGTCGGGCTTATGGTGCTGGTGGGCGCGGTCTTTCTGCTCGGCCCTGCGGGTCTGTTGGCAGGTATGACTCCGTCGATATCGGTGCAGTGGTGGACCGCTATCATCTTGATTTACTATATTTTGGCAACCCTATTGCCCGTTGATAAGATCATCGGTCGTATCTATCCGTTGTTTGGTGCAGCGTTGATGTTTATGGCGATTGGTCTGCTGGGAGTGCTGATTTTTGGCGATTATACGATCCCCGAACTGACGACACTCCAGAACTTTAAGCCCGATGCCGAGGAGTTCCCGATTATCCCGACGCTCTTTATCACGATTGCGTGCGGTGCGATTTCGGGTTTCCACGCTACGCAGTCGCCGATGATGGCGCGCTGTTTGACCGATCAGAAGCAGTGCCGACCGATATTCTTCGGCGCTATGATCTCGGAGAGCCTGATTGCGCTTGTGTGGGCGGCAATCGCAATGGCATTCTTTGGCGGTGTCGAGGCTCTGGGTGCGGCTCTTGCCGAGCACGGAAATAACGCTTCGTGGGCGGTGAAGCTGATTGCCGACACGACTTTGGGTCGCGTGGGCGGTATCCTGGCGGTGCTGGGCGTTGTCGCAGCACCGATCACGAGTGGCGATACTGCGTTCCGCAGTGCGCGACTGATTGTGGCCGACTTCCTGCACGTTGAGCAGAAGAGTGTAGCAAAGCGACTGCTGATTTCGATACCGTTGTTTGTCATCGGCTTTATCATTACGCAGGTCGATTTCGATGTTGTGTGGCGATATTTCGCGTGGTTTAACCAGACGTTGGCTGTTGTAACGCTCTGGGCTATAACTGTATATCTGGTTCTTCGCAAGAAAAACTATTGGGTGTCGCTCTTGCCCGCAGTTGTGATGACATTTGTCTGTGGCTCGTACCTCTTCCTTGGAAAGGAGATGTTCCATTTAGACCACGCGTTGAGCTATGCCCTCGGTGGTGTGATCACTCTTGTAGTAATCTTCGTATTCATCTATTGGAAATATAAAAATGATAAAACCACAGCTTAGACCTACCGCCGATCAGACCTTCCGTCTGGTGGCTGATCCTGCAGATCGCAATTGGAATTTTGTCGAGATTCTCGCTCGTTCGCGCCGCGAGGAGCAGCAGGGCGAGATCGAAGCTGCCTGCAACACCCGCTATCACGCCGTGCAACGTCTTGAAGAGTTGCTCCCCGACTCGGGTGAGGTGATCTTCGAGTGGGAGGACGAAAACTCGCAGGCGGCATTGGAGGTGATCTACTGTTCGGCTATCGACCACTTCCTGATTGGCGATTGGGAGATGGCTGCGGCGATGTTCGAGATGTTGCTCGAACTCGATCCCGAGGATCATCTCGAAGCAACTATTCGTCTGGCATACACCTACTTGGCTATGGAGGAGTACGACTCTTACGACGATATTGCCAACGACATCAGCGACAAATATCCCGATAAGGAGATCCTTACGTTGTGGAACGATTTCCGTCGTTCGGGCTCGTTGCCTGCGGGCGAAGTGCGCAATTTCCGCAAGCGTTTCGGAGTCTATTTCGAGGAGTTTGTGGCCGCCGAGCATCCCATTGATGAGGACTATCTGGCTGATATTGAGTCAGAGCGCCCGTCGGTCAAGGCTCTCGCACGCGAACTGTGGTTGCAGACCGAGCATCTGTGGAGCGCATTCCCAAAATTTATCGAGGCGTTGAAGAGGGCGTAACGTGAATCCTGAATCTCCAAATACTCGTCGTTTCAATAGCTACGCGGCCTATTTCCGTCGATTGATGGGCGGTCGAGTGCAGAAGCTCTCGATCAATGCGGCGTTGGGCTGCCCGAATCGCGATGGGCGTATCTCGACGGGCGGCTGCACGTTCTGCATCAACGAGGCCTTTACACCGTCGTATTGCAATCCCACGAAGAGCATTACGCAGCAGATTGACGAGGGTATCGAATTTCATACACGCCGCTACCGCACGGCCGAGGGTTATCTGGCCTATTTTCAATCATTTTCAAATACTTACGCCCCCGTTGAGCGTCTGCGCGAACTCTACTCGGAGGCGCTGGCGCACCCGCTGGTGAAGGGTATCATTGTCGGAACGCGCCCCGATTGTGTCGATTCGGAGAAACTCGATCTGTTGGCTGAACTTGCACGCGAGAGCTACGTTGCGGTCGAATATGGCATCGAGTCGTGCTACGATGCAACCCTCGCGCGGATCAATCGCGGCCACGATTTCGAGTGTGCCCGTCGAGCGGTGGAGATGACCGCCGAGCGCGGTCTGCATTGTGGCGCACACTTTATCCTCGGTCTGCCTGATGAGAGTGATCAAATGCTTATCGATCAAACCGATACGATTAATTCGTTGCCACTTACAACTGTCAAATTCCACCAATTACAACTCTTTCGAGGAACGGCTATGGCCGATGAGTACGACCGCGCTCCCGAGCGCTTTCGCACGTGGTCGATCGAGGAGTATCTCGATCTGTTTGTCGAGATTTTGCGCCGCCTGCGACCCGATTTGGTTGTGGAGCGTTTTGCGGGCGAGGCCCCGCCGCGCTATCACCACACCGAAGGGTGGGGATTGATCCGCAACGAGCAGCTGTTGGCGATGCTTGATGCACGACTCGAAGCCCTCGATGCACGTCAAGGCGACCGCTACCAACCTGCAAAAAGGTGAATTTTGGAGCCTAATTTGTAAAAAAAAGCGACCTCGCGCGATACATCGAAACGGAATTTTTAATAGTTTTGTATTTTAGAATAGTTATAAAACAAAAATAACCATACTACTATGGCAGAAACGACTTCACAGAAAATCCTGCGCGGACTCAAAGAGTACGGCATAATGACGCTCGGTATGTGGATCTACGCCTTCGCGTGGTCGAGCATTATCCTTCCGGCGCGTTGTACGGGTGGTGGCGCAAGCGGTCTTGCAATGATGATCTACTACGCATCGGACGGTAATGTCGAGCTGGGTACGATGGTCGGTCTGATTAATGCAGTGCTGATCGTGGTTGCCTCGTTCATCGTCGGCTGGAAGTTCAGTACCAAAACCATCTTCTCGATCATTATGCTCTCGTTTGCTATGAATATTCTGCAAACACATCTGCCCGCCGATATTATGCAGTTGGGTAATGAGCGTCTGTTGTCGTCGATTTTGGGCGGTATTTTGTCGGGTATCGGTGTGTCGCTCTGTCTGTTGCAGGGTGGTACGTCGGGCGGAACCGATATCGTTGCGCTGATCGTCAATAAGTATCGCACGATCAGCTATGGTCGAATTCTGTTTATTACGGACTTTATCATCATCGGTTCGTCGTTGTTGGTAACGCGTGATATCCAGATGGTTATTTTCGGTTACGTGGTTGTTGCGGCGTGCGGTTATACGGCCGATGCAGTGCTTGCAGGTGATAAGAAGTCGTCGCAGTTGATGATTATGTCGAAGCACCACGACGCTATTGCCGATGCAATTGTGAATGATCTGCATCGCGGCTGTACGGTTATGGACGGTACGGGCTGGTTCACCAAAGAGCCGACCAAGGTGGTTATGGTTCTCTGCCGCAAGAGCGAGACGAGCACAATTCTCCGCACCATTAAGCGTGTCGATCCCGATGCCTTTATTTCGAATGCGAGTGTAACGGGTGTCTATGGTCGCGGCTTCGAGGAGATCAAGCGATAGATAGTTTCACATCTATAATTTTTCAAAGCGGTTCGGGTGCTCCGAGCCGCTTTTTTCGTGCGGTGAGGGTTGGCGGTTACGAGAATATTTCGTATATTTGACAAAATAATTGTAATAACTCCCGTTTATGGCTGTTTTTGAAGTTCATGGTGGTCGCTCGTTGTCGGGCGAAATCACTCCGCAAGGTGCTAAAAATGAGGCACTACAAATTCTTTGTGCTACGCTCCTGACCGAAGAAAAGGTCATCGTACATAATGTCCCGCAGATCCTCGATGTGCAGCAGCTCATCGAATTGTTGAAGTGTATGGGCTCGAAGGTCGAACAACTTTCGGAGGATACCTACTCGTTCCAGGCGAAGGATATCGACCTCGAATATCTCAAATCGGAGGACTATCGCCGTCGTGCAGCGCGACTGCGCGGCTCGGTGATGCTGATCGGTCCGTTGCTGGCTCGTTTTGGTGTCGGCTATATCCCCAAGCCCGGTGGCGATAAGATCGGTCGCCGCCGTCTTGATACCCACTTTATCGGCTTCCAGAAGCTCGGCGCGAAGTTCAATTTCGATGCGGGCGAGGAGTTCTTTGCCGTTGAGGGCAAGGATTTGAAGGGTTGCTATATGTTGCTCGACGAGGCTTCGGTAACGGGTACAGCCAATATCGTTATGGCGGCTGTGCTGGCCAAGGGCACCACGACGATCTACAACGCGGCTTGCGAACCCTATCTGCAACAGTTGTGCAAGATGCTTAATCGTATGGGCGCGAAGATTTCGGGCATTGCCTCGAATCTGCTTGTGATTGAGGGCGTTGATCAGTTGGGCGGTACGGAGCACACGATGTTGCCCGATATGATCGAGGTGGGTAGTTTTATCGGTTTGGCGGCGATGACCAAGTCGGAGATCACCATTAAGAACGTCTCGTACGAAAATCTCGGAATAATCCCCGCGCAATTTGCCCGTATGGGTATCGCAATGGAGCAGCGTGGCGATGACCTCTATATTCCCAAGCAGGACCATTACAGCATTGAGAACTTTATCGATGGCTCGATTATGACCATTGCCGACGCTCCGTGGCCGGGTTTGACTCCCGACCTGTTGTCGGTATTTCTGGTTGTGGCTACGCAGGCTCGTGGCGAGGTGCTGATCCATCAGAAGATGTTCGAGTCGCGTCTGTTCTTCGTTGATAAACTGATAGATATGGGTGCGAAGATCATCCTCTGCGACCCCCACCGCGCGACGGTTATCGGTCTGGATCACGACCATCGTCTGCGCCCCACGCGAATGTCGTCGCCCGATATTCGTGCGGGAGTTGCGTTGCTGATTGCCGCCCTCAATGCCGACGGTCGCAGTATTATCCAGAACATCGAGCAGATCGACCGCGGATACAAAGATATCGACGGTCGCCTGAACGCCCTCGGTGCGAAGATTATCCGCCGCGAGGAGTAAGGTGCGAGTGAATAGTGCATTAAAAATCCCCGACTGCATTGCGGTCGGGGATTTTTGTATGAGAGGTCGTAGATTGCTATTTCTTTACGGGGAACGAGTGCTCGAGAATCATCGGCACGGCCGAAGTCCAATAGCTCCACGAGTGAGCGCCGTCGCGCACGCGGAACTCCAAAGGTACGCCTGCACGCATCATCTCGCTGAAGAAGTTGAGGTTGGGACGGATCAGGAAGTCGGTGTCGCCGCAATCAACAAACCAACGTACCGTGCGCAGAGCCTCGATCTGCTCGGGCTTTGCAGTTTGCAGGAACTCGACGGGCGAGGTGCGAACAACCGACCAGAGGAAGGGAACGGCATACGACTTTGAAACGCTGTTCTTCGGGAAGTTGTCGAGCAGACCGCTGACCGAATATACTGCGCCGAACATCTCGGGATGACGCTGGCCATAGACTACCGAGCCGCCGCCACCCATCGACAGACCTGCGATAGCGCGGTTCTCCTTGTCGCTCAACGTCTTGAAGGTTGCGTCGATATGGGGAATAAACTCCTGGAAGAAGAAATCTTCGTAGTTCCAGCCCTCGACATTGAAGTAGCCCATATTCTCGCCTGCGAGGTTTTTGGCTGTACCTCGAGCATCGGGCATAACCACGATCATCGGGCGTACGCGACCCTCTTTGATTGCCTCGTCAGCCTGCGGTTGCAGGTTGCCCATCTTGTGCCAATTGTTGTCCTGACCGAATGCTCCGTGCAGCAGATAGAGCACGGGGAAACGCTCGGTGGCGGTGTCGTAACCGTCTGGCAGATAGACCGAATAGGTTTTGTCGGCGTTCAGAATTTCGCTATGCATGGTCAGTTCCACGATACGGCTCTGTGCCGATGCCGACACTGCGAACAGAGTCGCTAAAATAAGAGAAAAGAGTGTTTTACGCATTGTTTCAGCTGTTTTTTTGAATAATTTTCAGCAAATATATGAAAATATTTGGAGGTTTCATAATTTTTTCCTTATCTTTGCACCCGCAAACTGAACGAAAGTTAGGTTTCACGCCCAGGTGGCGGAACTGGTAGACGCGCACGTTTCAGGTGCGTGTGTCGAAAGGCGTGCAGGTTCGATTCCTGTCCTGGGCACTACGAAGGTTGATCGAAAGGTCAACCTTTTTTTTGTTTTGCATCTCCCCCCCCTCGTGGCTGCCCGCGCCGAGTGAATTTTGCCGTTCGTTAAGCCGTTTTTGCAAAATTATTTTTACCTTTGTAGTCGATAACTTAAATTTCTGAGGAAGATGACAATCGTTTTAATTGCAGCATTGACGCTTTTGTTGGTCGTTGCGACCAAATTCTTTTTCGATTGGACAAACCTGTATGCCGACGAGTGGAATTGGGCAAAAATCAAAGAGGGTTACACGAAAGGTTGGCCTAAGTTGCTGGCGCTTACGGTGTTGATTCTGGCTGCGACCGCTATCGTGTGGTACGTTCTGCCCGAGCCGAAGTCGGCTTTTGCGGCTTTCGCCAAGATGTGGAACGTGTGGGTCACGACGTGGGGCGTAGTCGGAGGTTTCCAGGGTCTGCGCGGACTCTATAAGGTGTGGCGCGAAACCCGCCGTGTGTCGAAAATGTGGATCGGATTTTTGGCGTTCTGCCTCCTGATCTTTGTCGGCTCGGCAGTTTGGTTCTGCTTTGAGATTGTCAAGCTGTTCTAAATCCGAAACAAAATCCAATATTAAACCGTGCCCTTCGGGGTGCGGTTTTTTGTTTACGGGATTATTGATTTGGCTAACAACGAGAGCATACGCGGCGGCGGGGGGCGGCGCGACTTTTAGTCGCGGGCGCCGCCGCGTATGACGATTTCGGTGAAATCGTGTTGGGCTTTGTCGTTTGTTGTTGGCGAAAATCTCCCCTAAAAACCTAAAAATATAAATATATATAGGTAAATCGGTTGATGATTCGCGAAAAAAGTTTATTTTTGCAAGATGTATTGAACTCATTCGAAAGAAAACAACAAAAATATACAACAAGTTATGGAATACGATTTTAGAGCCATCGAAGCCAAATGGCAAAAGGAGTGGCGCGAAAAGGGTACCTACAAAGTAGAGGTCGATCCGTCGCGTCCCAAATTCTATGTCCTCGATATGTTCCCATATCCGTCGGGCGCAGGTCTGCACGTAGGCCACCCGCTGGGTTACATCGCCTCGGATATCTACTCGCGCTACAAGCGTCTGTGCGGCTTTAATGTGTTGCACCCGATGGGCTACGATGCCTTCGGTCTGCCCGCCGAGCAGTATGCCATTCAGACGGGTCAGCACCCCGCCGTTACCACCACGCAGAACATCAACCGCTATCGTGAGCAGTTGGACAAGATCGGTTTCTCGTTCGATTGGAGCCGCGAGGTGCGCACCTGTGAGCCCGAATATTACAAATGGACCCAGTGGGCATTTGTGCAGATGTTCTCGCACTACTACGACAACGTCGAGCAGTGTGCCCGTCCGATCGAGGAGCTGATTGCCAAGTTTGCCGCAAATGGTACCGAGGGTGTCGATGCTGCTTGCACCGTCGATATGAAATTCTCGGCCGAGGAGTGGGCTGCAATGAACGAGAAGGAGCATGAGCAGGTGTTGCAGAACTATCGTCTGGCGTTCCGTGCCGATACGATGGTGAATTGGTGCCCCGCATTGGGTACGGTGCTGGCTAACGACGAGGTTAAAGACGGCCTGTCGGAGCGTGGCGGCCACCCCGTTGAGCAGAAGCGTATGAAGCAGTGGTTGCTGCGTGTTACGGCTTATGCACAGCGTATGTTGGACGGCTTGGAGAAGTTGGAGTGGAGCGAATCGCTCAAGGAGATCCAGCGAAATTGGATCGGCCGCAGTACGGGTGCGCAGATGTTCTTCGATGTGAAGGGTATGGAGGAGAAGTTGGAGATCTTCACCACACGTCCCGATACCGTTTTCGGCGTAACGTTTATGGTTATTGCGCCTGAACACCAGTGGATTGATAGACTGACCACCGACGAGAATCGTGCGGCAGTCGAGGATTATATCGCCCAGACCAAGAAACGCTCGGAGCGTGAGCGTATCGCCGAGACCAAGCGCGTGAGTGGCGTTGCAACGGGTTCGTATGCAGTGAACCCCTTCACGGGTAAGGAGATTCCGATCTATGTTTCGGATTACGTTCTGGCAGGTTATGGTACGGGTGCGATTATGGCCGTTCCCGCGCACGACTCGCGCGACTACGCCTTTGCTCGCCACTTCGGTTTGGAGATCGTTCCCGTGGTTGAGGGTGGCGATATCAGCAAGGAGAGCTACGATGCCAAGTCGGGTGCGATGATCAACTCGGGCTTCATTACGGGTATGGACGTTAAGGAGGCTATCGAGGTTATGTTCGACGAGGTTGAGAAGCGCGGTATCGGTCGCAAGCGTATCAACTATCGCCTGCGCGATGCGATCTTCTCGCGTCAGCGCTATTGGGGCGAGCCGTTCCCCGTCTATTATAAAGACGATGTGGCTTACACGTTGCCCGTCGATCAGTTGCCGTTGCAGCTGCCGCCCATCAAGGACTTTGGTCCTACGGAGCAGGGTGAGCCCCCTCTGGCACGTGTCGAGGGTTGGTGCACCGAGGCAGGCGAGCCGTTTGAGCTCTCGACAATGCCCGGTTTTGCAGGCTCGTCGGCCTACTATCTGCGCTATATGGACCCCCACAACTCGGAGGCTCTGGTTAGCCGCGAGGCGGATGAGTATTGGCGCAATGTCGATCTCTATGTGGGCGGTATCGAGCACGCTACGGGCCACCTGATGTATTCGCGTTTCTGGAATATGTTCCTCTACGATTTGGGTTACGTTTGCGAGGACGAGCCCTTCAAGAAGCTGGTTAATCAGGGTATGATCCAGGGCCGCTCGAACTTCGTTTATCGCGTGGTCGGTACGAATAAGTTCGTGTCGCTCGGTCTGCGCGACCAATATGAGACGCAGGAGATCCACGTCGATGTCAATATCGTTCGCAACGATGTGCTCGATCTGGAGGCCTTCCGCAAGTGGCGTCCCGAGTTTGCCGATGCCGAGTTTATTTTGGAGGATGGCAAGTATGTCTGCGGCTGGGCTATCGAGAAGATGTCGAAGTCGATGTTCAATGTCGTTAATCCCGACTATATCGTCGAGGCCTACGGTGCCGATACACTGCGTATGTACGAGATGTTCCTCGGTCCGTTGGAGCAGTCGAAGCCGTGGGATACCAACGGTATCGACGGTGTACATAAGTTCCTGCGCCGTCTGTGGGGTCTGTTCTACGACCGCTTTGGCGAGTTCAAACTCACCGACGAAAAGGCAACTCCCGCCGAGTTGAAAACCCTCCACAAGACCATCAAGAAGGTGCGTGAGGATATCGAGAACTTCTCGTTCAACACCTCGATCGCGGCCTTTATGATCTGCCTCAATGAGTTGGGCGACTGCCCCAAGCGCGAGATCGTCGAGCCGCTGGTGGTGCTGATTGCGCCGTTTGCGCCCCATATCGCCGAGGAGTTGTGGCATACGTTGGGACACGAAACATCGGTTTGCGATGCGAAATATCCCGAATTCTGTGCCGAGTACCTCGTTGAGAACAGCCACGAGTATCCCGTTTCGATCAATGGCAAGATGCGCTTCAAGAAGGAGTTACCGCTCGATATGCCTAACGATGAGATCATCGCAACGGTGCTAGCCGATCCCGCAGCGCAGAAGTGGACCGAAGGCCGCGAGCCGAAGAAGGTGATCGTGGTTAAGGGCAAGATTATCAACATTGTAATTTAACTCTACACAATCGAAAAATAATGAACTACAACCAACTTTTCGAGCAGATTCGCGCCAAGCAGAGCTTCTTGTGCGTGGGTCTTGATACCGATGTCCGCAAACTGCCCGAGGCGGTACGCGAGGCTGCGGATCCGATCTTTGAGTTCAATCGCGCCATTGTCGATGCTACGGCTCCCTATACGGTCTGCTATAAGCCCAATCTGGCCTTCTACGAGGAGCACGGTGCGGCAGGTATGGAGAGCTTCGAGCGCACTTGCCGCTATATCCGCGAGAAGTATCCCGAAATCTTCATTATTGCCGATGCAAAGCGTGGCGATATCGGTAACACGTCGGCAATGTACGCCCGCGCTTTCTTCGAAGAGGGGCTGGTCGATGCCGTAACCTTGTCGCCCTATATGGGCCGCGATACGGTGGCTCCGTTCCTCGAATATGAGGGTAAGTGGTCTGTTATTCTGGCTCTTACGTCGAATCCGTCGGCGGCTGATTTCGAGTTGCTTACGTTGGCTGATGGTCGCAAGCTCTATGAGCAGGTGCTGCTGACTGCGTCGCAGTGGGGCTCGAAGGAGAATACGATGTTTGTCGTTGGTGCAACGCAGGCACAGATGCTTGGCGGTATCCGTAAGCTTGTTCCCGATCACTTCCTGCTTGTTCCCGGTGTAGGTGCGCAGGGAGGCTCGTTGCGCGATGTTGCAGCGCACGGAATGAACTCGCATTGCGGCCTTTTGGTCAATTCGTCGCGCGGTATTATCTACGCCTCGAAGGGTGCCGATTTTGCGGAGGTTGCAGGTCAGAAAGCGGCCGAAATGCAGGCTGAAATGGCCGAGCTGTTGGTGCAGTATCTCTAATTTTCGGACTACGAAAAATCGAATTTTACGCCGCCTTGCCTTGATTCGGGGCGGGCGGCGTAAGTTTTATATATTATTGAATATGAGAAAGTTTTATTTTGTAGCGGTGGTGGCTTGTGCGCTCTTGACCAGCTGCGCCGCACCCCGAATTTCGCTTCGCGGAGAGCACCTCGAAATCCCTCGTGGAACGGTCGTTGTTGATGGTTCGGCAGCCGATTGGAGCGACGCTCGTCAGCTCACGACGCTCACCAGCGCGCACGATCACACGACCCCCGACGGAACGCGTGTTGCGCTCTGCTATGACGATGAAAAATTGTACTTTTTATTCGAGGTTGATGACCCCGCAATCGTAACGGGACCCGCCGAAAATGAGCGCGATTTGTTCGATCACGATCGTGTCGAATTGTTCTTTTCGTCGGATCGTAAAATGACCTTCTATTGTGGTGCCGAGATCGCCGAGGCAGGTGTCCTTGATCACGGTGTAGATGATAGTGGAAAGAATACTATGGCGTGGAATTTCAAGACATTAGAGTACAAAGTTGCACACACCGACAAGGGCTATGTAACCGAAGGTTCGTTCGATATGAAGGAGCTGCGCGAGTTGAATTTAGTCGGTCGAAATGGTCGAATTTTCCTCGGCATTTTCCGAGGCGATAATCCCGCTGACGGCTCGAAATATCGCTGGCTTTCGTGGACCATTGCGGACAAATTGCCCCGCCCGAATTTTCACCATCCCTACTCGCAGGGAGTTGCTTATCTGAAGTAATTCAATGTCCGCAATTCGCAATTCAGCCGCGCTCGAAAGGGTGCGGCTTTTTTAATTCGCAATTCACAATTCACAATTCACGATTCACGATTCACAATTTTTCTTTGCTGCAAATGAATTGCGCGCTGCCCCTGCCGCCGCGTATGCTCAAAGAGTGAATCAAACAAACAATTTTGAATCATTAATCGTGAATTGTGAATTGAAATCGACCTCTCACGCGTGCGCGTTATGCCCGACCGCTAACATGCAATAAAACAAAAATATAGCCCTCGAAGGTCGCGCTTTGGAGAGTTGTCTTATTGAAATGTTGGTAATGCGCAGATAATCAGTGAAATAGCGGTCGTAAATTCGCAATGCGATAAATGAAATTTATTTCGCGTGAGATTCGATAAGAAAATACAATCGCAAAATCGACCAAAAACCGCTAAAACGCTGAAAAATCGGGCTGAAAAAGGTGAAAAAAGTTGAGCAAAATTGGTGGAAATAAAAAAAATGCGTACCTTTGCAGTCCCATTTTGAGATGGGATTGACGAAATATTAACAAAAATAAAGGACAAAACAGTAAGAAAATGCCTACTATTCAACAGTTAGT
This sequence comes from Rikenellaceae bacterium, assembly GCA_017425655.1. Taxonomy (GTDB): domain Bacteria; phylum Bacteroidota; class Bacteroidia; order Bacteroidales; family Rikenellaceae; genus Alistipes. Next base: position 46,606 of record JAFPAT010000009.1, read on the forward strand.
AAGAAATGGCAGAACGCACGTTGACTTCAAGAGTAAGTCGCCTGCGCTCGATGCGTGTCCTCAGCGCCGTGGTGTTTGTACCCGTGTGTACACCACCACCCCCAAGAAGCCTAACTCGGCTATGCGTAAGGTGGCACGTGTGAAATTGACTAATGGTAAAGAGGTGAATGCCTACATTCCGGGCGAAGGCCACAACTTGCAGGAGCACTCGATCGTTCTGGTTCGTGGTGGTCGTGTAAAGGACCTTCCGGGTGTACGTTATCACTTGGTTCGTGGTGCTTTGGATTCGGCAGGTGTAGACGGTCGTCTGCAGCGTCGTTCGAAGTACGGTGCAAAGCGTCCTAAGGCAGGTAAGGGTGGCGCTCCCGCAAAGAAGAAGTAAAAAGAAGAAATTTTTAACAAAGAGAAACAACAATGAGAAAAGCAAAGCCTAAGAAGCGAATTCTACTTCCGGATCCCAAGTTCTCGGACGTACTTGTTACAAGGTTTGTGAACAACCTTATGTTGGACGGAAAGAAGAGTATTGCCTATTCGATTTTCTACGATGCGTTGGATATCGTTGGCGAGAAGATGAAGGATGCAGACAAATCTCCCCTCGAAATTTGGAAGCAGGCACTTGAAAACATCACCCCGCAGGTCGAGGTTAAGTCGAAGCGTATCGGTGGTGCTACCTTCCAGGTTCCTACCGAGGTGAGAGCAGAGCGCAAGATTTCGATTTCGATGAAAAACCTTGTCCTTTATTCTCGTAAGCGCGCTGGTAAGTCGATGGCAGAGAAACTCTCAGGTGAGATAATGGCAGCATACAACCAGGAGGGTGCTGCATTCAAGCGTAAGGAGGAAATGCACCGTATGGCTGAGGCCAACAAGGCATTCGCTCATTTTAGATTTTAATGTAGAGGATTACGAAGATGGCAGCAAGAGATTTGAAATACACTCGTAATATCGGTATCATGGCTCACATCGATGCCGGTAAGACTACTACTTCGGAGCGTATCCTCTTCTATACTGGTAAGACCCACAAGATCGGCGAGACCCACGAGGGTGCAGCTACTATGGACTGGATGGCACAGGAGCAGGAGCGTGGTATCACCATCACCTCGGCAGCTACTACCGCTTTCTGGAACTATCAGGGTCATCAGTATCAGATCAACCTGATCGACACCCCGGGACACGTTGACTTTACCGTTGAGGTAGAGCGTTCGTTGCGTGTTCTCGACGGTGCTGTTGCTACTTTCTGCGCAGTTGGTGGTGTTGAGCCCCAGTCGGAGACTGTATGGCGTCAGGCTGACAAGTACAACGTACCCCGTATCGGTTACGTTAACAAGATGGACCGTACCGGTGCAGACTTCTACGCAGTTTGCGCACAGATCAAGGAGCACTTCGGTACGACCGCTCTGCCCGTTGTTCTTCCCATCGGTGTAGAGGATAAGTTCGAGGGTTTGATTGACCTTATATATAATAAGGCAGTCTACTACTACGATGACAAGACCGTTCGCGACAACTTCGAGTTGCGTGAGATCCCCGAAAATATGAAGGCTGAGGCCGAGGAGTGGCGTAACAAGTTGATCGAGGAGGTTGCTTCGGTTGACGACGCTCTGATGGAGAAGTTCTTCGAGGATCCCGATTCGATCACTCCCGAGGAGCTGATCGCAGCAATCCGTACTGCAACTATGCAGATGCAGGTTGTTCCTATGTTGTGCGGCTCGTCGTTCCACAACAAGGGTGTACAGCACCTGCTCGACGCAGTTATGGCTTACTTGCCCTCGCCGCTGGATGTTCCCGCAATCGAGGGTGTTAACCCCAAGACCGAGGAGACCGAGGTTCGTAACGCAACCGAGGACGATCCTTTCTGCGGTTTGGCATTTAAGATCGCTACCGACCCCTTCGTAGGTCGTTTGGCATTCGTTCGCGTATATTCGGGTAAGTTGGACGCAGGTTCGTATGTTTACAATGCACGTAGTGGCAAGCGTGAGCGTATCAGCCGTATCTACCAGATGCACGCTAACAAGCAGAACCCCCTGGAGACCGTAGGTGCAGGTGATATCTGCGCAGCAGTAGGTTTCAAGGAGATTCGCACCGGTGATACTCTGTGCGGTGAGGGCTCGCCCATCGTATTGGAGCAGATGACCTTCCCCGAGCCGGTTATCGGTTTGGCAGTTGAGCCCAAGACCCAGAAGGATCTTGATAAGCTCGGCATCGCACTCGGCAAGTTGGCAGAGGAGGATCCCACCTTCACCGTTAAGACCGACGAGGATAGCGGTCAGACTATCATCAGCGGTATGGGTGAGCTCCACTTGGATATCATCGTTGACCGTCTGAAGCGTGAGTTCGGCGTAGAGATCAACCAGGGTGCTCCCCAGGTTAACTACAAGGAGGCTCTTACCCAGACTGTTCAGCACCGTGAGGTATTCAAGAAGCAGACCGGTGGTCGCGGTAAGTTCGCAGATATTATCTTCGAGATCGGTCCCGCATCGGAGGGCAAGGTTGGTCTTGAGTTCGTTGATGAGGTTAAGGGCGGTAACATTCCCAAGGAGTTTATCCCCGCAGTTCAGAAGGGCTTCGAGTCGGCTATGGCTAACGGTGCTTTGGCAGGTTACACTATGGATTCGATGAAGATTACCTTGAAGGACGGTTCGTTCCACCCCGTTGACTCGGATCAGTTGTCGTTTGAGATCGCTGCACGTAACGGTTTCCGTGTTGCAGCTCCCAAGGCAGGTTCGGTGATTATGGAGCCCATTATGTCGGTTGAGGTTGTAACTCCCGAGGAGAATATGGGTGATATCATCGGCGACTTGAACAAGCGTCGTGGTCAGATCCAGGGTATGGAGCAGAAGGGTACTGCACGTGTGGTTAAGGCTAAGGTTCCCCTGTCGGAGATGTTTGGTTATGTAACCGTACTGCGTACTATCTCGTCGGGTCGTGCAACTTCGTCGATGGAGTTCTCGCACTTCGAGGAGGTACCCGCTAACCTCGCAAAGGATATTATCGAGAAAGCAAGTGGCAAACGTAAGGATTTAGAATAAGAATTAGATATGAGCCAGAAAATTAGAATCAAATTGAAGTCGTTCGACCACAACCTGGTTGACAAGTCGGCTGAGAAGATCGTAAAGACGGTAAAGAGCACCGGCGCAGTAGTTAGCGGTCCTATTCCCCTGCCTACTCAGAAGAAGATCTTCACCGTAAACCGCTCGACCTTCGTTAACAAGAAGGCACGCGAGCAGTTCCAGCTCTCGACCTTCAAGCGTATCTTGGACATCTATAGCTCGACTCCCAAGACTATCGATGCTCTGATGAAGCTTGAGTTGCCCTCGGGCGTAGAGGTTGAGATCAAGGTCTGATCGACACACAATATCGTGAGGCATTAACGCGCCGAGCAGGTGGACAACCCACCGAAAGGTAGGTTGTCCAACGCTCGACACGCGCCTTTTCGAAGGGTGCGGAGCTTTTTGAGGGGGCCAAGGAGTAAAGTCGGAACACTGACGAGGCAAACCCAAACAAAAGTCGAAACAGAGTAAGAACCCTGTGAATAAGGGCAGGAGCGATGAAATGGAGTAGGACCGATATGAAAAGCAAGAATCGAAAGAGAAATGCATAATATATAATATATAGGTATCGCGCACCAAACAAAACAAGAAAACAAAACACACTTATAACAAACAAACGTAATTAGACAAAATGTCAGGACTTATTGGAAAAAAAATCGGAATGACTTCCGTTTTCAGTGCCGAGGGTAAGAACATACCATGCACTGTTATTGAGGCTGGTCCGTGTGTAGTTACGCAAATCAAGACTGTGGAGACCGATGGTTATGAAGCAGTTCAGGTTGCCTATGACGACAAGAGTGAAAAGCACACCAGCAGCAGTTTGTTAGGACACTTCAAGAAGGCAGGTGTAACTCCCAAGCGTAAGCTTGTTGAGTTCAAGGGCCTCGGTGAGGTGAACCTTGGTGATACACTGACCGTTGAGGCTTTCGCAGAAGGCGATTGGGTAGACGTAACAGGTATCTCGAAGGGTAAAGGCTTCCAGGGCGTTGTTAAGCGCCACGGTTTCGCCGGTGTAGGTGGCCAGACTCACGGTCAGCACAACCGTCAGCGTAAGCCGGGTTCGCTTGGTGCATCGTCGTATCCCTCGCGCGTCTTCAAAGGCAAGCGTCTTCCGGGCCGCACAGGTGGCGATCAGGTTAAGGTTTCTAACCTGAAAGTATTCAAGGTAATTCCCGAGAGCAATCTGATCCTTGTAAAGGGTTCGGTTCCGGGTGCAAAGGGTTCGTACTTAGTAATTGAGAATTAAAGATGGAATTAGCAGTATATAACACCTTAGGTAAAGAGACAGGTAAGAAAGTAGTTCTTTCGGACGCTGTATTCGGTGTGGAGGCTAACGACCACGCTATTTATCTCGACGTTAAGCAGTACTTGGCAAACCAGCGTCAGGGTACTCACAAGTCGAAGCAGAAGAACGAAGTTGCAGGTTCGACCAAGAAGCTGAAGCGACAGAAGGGTACCGGTGGCGCACGTGCAGGTAGCATCAAGTCGCCCTTGTTCCCCGGTGGTGGTCGCGTATTTGGTCCCGTACCTCGCGATTATAGCTTCAAGCTGAACAAGAAGCTCAAGCAGTTGGCTCGCCGTAGCGCACTGACCTACAAGGCACAGGATAGCGCAATCACCGTAGTTGAGGACTTCGTAATGGAGGCACCCAAGACTAAGAAGGCAATCGAGCTGACCAAGAACCTGAACGTAGCAGAGAAGAAGGTATTGTTCGTAGTAACCGAGTCGAACCTGAACGTTTCGCTCTCGTGCCGTAACCTGCCCAACGTAAAGGTTATCAATGCAGCAAGCCTCAATACTTACGACGTGATGAACGCATCGGCCGTAGTTATGATGGAGGGCGCAGTAAATGTAATCAATGAAATGTTAGCTTAAAACATTGAGGAAATGGAAGTAATTATTAAGCCTATTTTGACCGAGAAGATGACGATTCAGGGCGAGAAGCTGAATCGCTACGGTTTTATCGTCGATACGAGAGCTAACAAGCTGCAGATCCGTAACGCCGTAGAGCAGATGTACAACGTAGTTGTAACTGACGTAAACACGATCAACGTAATGGGTAAGGCAAAGAGCCGCTACACCAAGGCTGGTCTGTTGGAAGGTCGTACTAACAATTTCAAGAAGGCTATCGTTACCTTGAAAGATGGTGATAAGATAGATTTTTACAGTAATATCTAAGAGAGATGGCAGTAAGAAAGTTTAAGCCGGTAACTCCCGGTACAAGACATAAGATTATCGGTACGTTCGACGAGATCACGACCTCGACTCCCGAGAAGTCGTTGCTTCGTGCAAAGAAATCAACTGGCGGTCGTAACAACGAGGGTAAGATGACTATGCGCTACATGGGCGGTGGTCATAAGCAGATGTATCGACTCGTTGATTTCAAGCGTGCAAAGGACGGTGTAGCTGCCGTAGTAAAGACTATCGAGTACGATCCTAACCGTACGGCACGTATCGCACTGATCTGCTACGCAGACGGTGAGAAGAGCTATATCTTGGCACCCAACGGCCTGAAAGTAGGTCAGACCGTAATGAGCGGCGCAGGCGTAGCTCCTGAAGTTGGTAACACCCTGTTCCTGTCGGAGATTCCGCTGGGTACGGTGATCCACAATATTGAACTCTACCCCGGTCAGGGTGCCGCAATGGCACGTAGCGCCGGTGCCTATGCACAGCTTCTGGCTCGTGAGGGCAAATTCGCGATTATCAAGTTGCCTTCGGGCGAAACTCGTATGGTACTCGTTACCTGCCGTGCAACCGTAGGTGTTGTATCGAATGTCGATCACAACCTCGAAAGCCACGGTAAGGCAGGTCGCAAGCGTTGGTTGGGCCGTCGTCCGCACAACCGTGGTGTTGTAATGAACCCCGTAGATCACCCGATGGGTGGTGGCGAAGGTCGCGCTTCGGGTGGTCATCCTCGTTCGCGTAAGGGTCTGTTGGCAAAGGGTTACAAGACTCGCAACCCCAAGAAGACGACCTCGAAGTTTATTATTTCAAAGAAAAAGTAATTAAAAGAGTAACATAATGAGCCGTTCATTAAAAAAAGGACCATTCATTGACCCGAAGCTTGAGGCAAGAGTAATTGCGCAGGCAGAGAGCAATAATAAGTCTGTTATCAAGACTTGGTCGCGTGCAAGTATGATTTCGCCTGACTTCGTAGGTCAGACGATCGCTGTCCACAACGGAAATAAGTTTATTCCCGTATATGTAACTGAAAATATGGTGGGTCATAAGCTGGGCGAGTTCGCAGCAACCCGTAATTTCCGTGGTCACGGTGGTAACAAGAAAAAATAAGGTAGAACATGGGTGCAAGAAAGAATTTAATGGCCGAAAAGTATAAGGCCGAGAAGAAGCAGAAAGCAATCGCTATTATGCGTGATTGCCCTACTTCGCCCCGTAAGATGCGTCTGGTAGCAGACATCATCCGTGGCGTTGAGATCAATAAGGCTCTGGGTATCCTCCGCTACTCGAAGAAAGAGGCATCGATCCGTTTGGAGAAGCTCCTCAAGTCGGCTATCGCTAACTGGGAGGCAAAGAATCCTAACGAGCGTTTGGAGGATAACACACTCTGCGTTAAGGAGGTATTCGTTGACTGCGGTCGTATGCTGAAGCGCGTACAGCCCGCTCCTCAGGGTCGTGCTCACCGTATTCGCAAGCGTTCGAACCACGTAACGCTGGTTGTTGACAAAATGGTAATCGAAAATAAGTAAAAGCAAATGGGACAGAAAGTTAATCCGATAGCTAACCGCTTGGGTATCGTTCGCGGTTGGGACTCAAACTGGTACGGCGGCAAGGACTTCGCGTCGCGTCTGGTTGAAGATGAGAAGATCAGAAAGTACTTGAATGCCCGTTTGGCAAAGGCAAGTATCTCGAAGATTATCATCGAGCGTACGCTCAAACTCGTAACTGTAACCATCTCGACTGCTCGCCCCGGTATCATCATCGGTAAGGGCGGCCAGGAGGTCGATAAATTGAAGGAGGAGCTGAAGAAGCTCACCGGTAAGGACGTACAGATCAACATCTTCGAGATCAAGCGTCCCGAGGTTGATGCAGTGATCGTTGCAAACAACATCGCTCGTCAGTTGGAGGGCCGTATCTCGCACCGTCGCGCCGTTAAGACCGCAATCGCTTCGACGATGCGTATGGGTGCCGAGGGTATCAAGATCCAGATCTCGGGCCGTGTTGGTGGCGCCGAAATGGCTCGTAGCGAAACCTACAAGGAGGGCCGTATTCCTCTGCATACCTTCCGCGCAGACGTAGATTACTGCTTGGCTGAGGCACTGACCAAGGTTGGTATTCTCGGTATCAAGGTATGGATCTGCACCGGTGAGGTTTACAAGAAGCGTGATCTGTTCGAGATCGCAGGTGCAAGCGCAAGCGCACCCCAGGGCGGTCAGTCGCAGCAGGGTCGCGGCAAGGGCGCTCCCCGCAAGAGAAGAAACAACAATAAGTAGTATGGACCTTTTAATGCGATAATAGAAAATGTTACAGCCAAAAAAGACCAAATTTAGAAGAATGCAGAAAGGCCGTATGAAGGGCTTCGCACACCGCGGAAACCAGTTGGCATACGGTTCGTTCGGCATCAAAGCACTGGAATCGACCTGGATCACCGGTCGCCAGATTGAAGCAGCCCGTCAGGCTATTGTACGTTATATGAAGCGTGAAGGTCAGGTGTGGATTCGTATCTTCCCCGATAAGCCGATCACCAAGAAACCCGCTGAGGTTCGAATGGGTAAAGGTAAGGGTTCGCCCGAAGGATTCGTGGCTCCCGTTACTCCGGGCCGTATTCTCTTTGAGGCAGAGGGTGTACCCCTGGAAGTTGCACAGGAGGCACTTCGTCTGGGCGCACAGAAGTTGCCTATTACGGTTAAGTTTATTGTAAGACGTGATTACACCGAAAATTCGATCTAAAATGAAAAGTGCAGAAATAAAGGAGCTCACGATTCAGGAGCTGACCGAGCGCATCGAGGCTGAGAAGGCTAACCTCGCTCAGATGAAGGTGCAGCACGCAGTTTCGCCCGTAGAGAACTCGTCGTTAATCAAAAAATCTCGCAGAGATATCGCACGTATGCTGACAATTCTCGGCCAGAAGAACTCTAAATGTTAATTACCACTATGGAAAGAAATCTTAGAAAAGAGCGTATTGGCTTGGTTGTCAGCAACAAGATGGAAAAGACCATCGTGGTTGCAGTTGAGCGTAAGGTCAAGCACCCTATCTACGGTAAGTTTATGAACAAGACTACCAAGTTCGTAGCTGAGTGCTTGGACGAGACCGTAAAGGAGGGCGATACCGTTCGTATTATGGAGACCCGTCCCTTGAGCAAAACCAAGCGTTGGAGATTAGTACAAATCATTGAAAGAGCTAAGTAGTTATGATACAGCAAGAAAGCAGACTTGTAGTAGCCGATAACAGCGGTGCAAAGGAGGTTCTCTGTATCCGCGTGCTTGGCGGCACAAAGCGTCGCTACGCATCGATCGGCGATAAAATCGTTGTTACCGTGAAGAGCGCTACCCCCTCGGGCGATGTCAAGAAGGGTACCGTATCGAAGGCGGTTGTTGTTAGAACCAAGAAGGAGATCAGACGTGCAAACGGTTCGTACATTCGTTTCGACGACAACGCCGTAGTACTTCTGAACAACCAGGGCGAAATGAGAGGTACTCGTATCTTCGGTCCCGTAGCACGTGAGTTGCGCGACCAGTATATGAAGATCATCTCACTGGCTCCCGAAGTATTGTAATCGTTAAAAACACAGAAGACTATGTCAACCAAATTGCATATTAAGAAAGGGGATATGGTTTACGTGAATGCCGGCAATAGCAAAGGGCAGTCAGGTAAAGTGTTGGAGGTGAACGTAGCGAAGCAGCGCGCCGTAGTAGAGGGCCTGAACATCGTTAAGAAGCACACCAAACCCAACTCGCAGAATCCTCAGGGTGGTATCGTCGAGCAGGAGGCCGGCATCCACATCTCGAACTTGCAGCCCATCGACGCAAAGACCGGTAAGGCTACCAAGGTAGGTCGCAAGCTCAACGAGAAAGGTAAATTAGTACGTTACGCTAAAAAGTCAGGGGAGGAGATTAAATAATGGCAAATTACATTCCTACACTCAAGACTACCTATAAGGAGCAGATCAAGCCTGCTCTGATGAAGGAGTTCGGCTACAAGAGCATTATGCAGGTACCCAAGCTGGAGAAGATCGTTATCAACCAGGGTATGGGTCAGGCAGTAGCTGATAAGAAGTTGATCGAGATCGCACAGGCAGAGCTGACCCAGATCACCGGTCAGAAGGCTGTTCAGACTCGCTCGCGTAAGGATATCTCGAACTTCAAACTGCGTAAGGGCATGCCCATCGGCGTTCGCGTAACGCTTCGCGCAGATCGTATGTACGAGTTCTTGGAGCGTCTGATCGCAGTAGCTCTTCCCCGTATCCGCGATTTCAAGGGTATCAACGAGAAGTTCGACGGCAAGGGTAACTACACCCTCGGCGTAACCGAGCAGATCATCTTCCCCGAGATCGATATCGACAAGATCACCAAGATCTTCGGTATGGAGATTACCTTCGTAACTTCGGCAAAGACCGACGAGGAGGCTTATGCACTTCTCCGCGAGTTCGGTTTGCCGTTCAAAAACGCTAAAAAGAATCAATAAGCTATGGCAAAGGAATCGATGAAGGCACGCGAGGTAAAGCGTGCGAAGCTCGCAAAAAGATACCAGCACAAGCGCGATGAGGTAGCTGCACGTGTTAAGAGCGGCGAGATCAGCGAGATGGAGGCTTGGCAGGAGTTGGCTAAGCTGCCCCGTAACGCTAATCCTATCCGTCAGCACAACCGTTGCCAGCTGACTGGTCGTCCCAAGGGCTACATGCGTCAGTTCGGTATTAGCCGTATTCAGTTCCGTGAGATGGCCTCGCAGGGTCTGATCCCGGGCGTGAAGAAGGCAAGCTGGTAGCAGTAACTTTACACTGATTTTCGGGCCTCGGCATCTTCATCTCACCCGCGATTTGGGCGTTCGATTTTGACAACTTCTGTCAAAATGTGTAACGGTTCGAGTCGGGGAGAGATGAAGAATGTTGGCCTGAAAATCAATTTTTTGTAAAAAAGTTGCTGATTATTCGCAAGTTTTGATTAACTTTACGCGATTTTTTTCGAGTATTACCGTCGCAAACACCTAAAAACGAGGTGTGGGTGGCGGAAATTACTCGTGTAAATAACTAATTATTAACCATTTAATTTTTAATTTTTAATCGTCATGACAGATCCTATTGCGGATTTTCTCACGCGAATTAGAAACGCGGTGAAAGCCAACCACAAGGTGGTTGAAGCTCCCGGCTCAAAAATTAAGCAGGAGATCACTAAGATTCTCTACGAACAGGGCTACATTTTGGCCTACAAGTTTGACACCGACGAGCGTGGTTTCTCGACCATCAAGATCGCTCTGAAGTACAACGCGCAGACCAAGACTAACGCCATCAAAGATCTCAAACGTGTCAGCCGTCCCGGTCTGCGTCAGTACGCTTCGGTAGCAGAGATGCCCCGAGTATTGAACGGCTTGGGTATCGCTATCCTCTCGACCTCGAAGGGCATTATGACCGACAAGAAGGCTCGTCAGGAGAATGTAGGCGGCGAAGTCCTCTGCTACATCTATTAACGGGAAACGGGGCCGGACCTTTTTTCGAGTTATGCCGGAGGCCTTATGCTATGTGAAGTATAGCAAAGGTGTATGCGAAAGAAAGGCGCATATATATTATATATAGGTATAACTGCGAATAGTGCAAACAGACAATCGGTTTCCATTGTGCCGATAAACAGAAACACAAAGCGTGCCACCCCGAGTGTATTAAACAAAACAAATTTTTAAGAAATGTCAAGAATTGGTAAATTACCTGTAAACTTGCCCGCAGGTGTCGAGATCAAGATCTCGAACGACAACGTGGTAAGCGTGAAAGGGCCTCTTGGTACACTGAGTCAGAAGGTTGACTCGGACATTACCGTTACGGTAGAGGATGGTGTACTTAGCGTAACCCGCCCCACAAATCAGCCGCGCCACCGCTCGATGCACGGTTTGTATCGCGCGCTGATCAACAATATGGTAGTAGGTGTAACCCAGGGTTACGAGATCAAGCAGGAGCTCGTAGGCGTTGGTTTCAAGGCTGAGGCTAAGGGTCAGATCCTGGAGCTGAGCTTGGGTTATTCGCACGATATCCATATGATGATTCCCCCCGAAGTAACTGTAACCGCAGTTACCGAGAAGAAGGGTAACCCCATTGTAACTTTCAAGAGCACAGACAAGCAGCTTGTAGGTCAGGTTGCTGCAAAGTTGCGCTCGTTGCGTAAGCCGGAGCCTTATAAGGGTAAGGGTATTAAGTTCGTAGGCGAAACTCTGCGTCGTAAGGCAGGTAAGTCTGCAGGTGCTAAATAGTAAAAACGTAAAACTATGTCATTGAATAAGATTGAAAGAAGAGAGCGCATCAAGATGCGTATCCGTAAGATCGTTAGCGGTACTGCAGAGCAGCCTCGTATGACTGTATTCCGCAGCAACAAGCAGATCTATGTACAGTTCATTGATGACGTTTGCGGCGTTACTTTGGCAGCAGCATCGTCGAAGGAGATCGCAGACGTAGCAGGTAAGAATAAGTCGGAGGTAGCTGCTTTGGTAGGTAAGCTCGCTGCAGAGCGCGCACTTGCAAAGGGTATCTCGACCGTTTCGTTCGACCGTAACGGTTACCTGTATCACGGTAGAGTAAAAATGTTGGCCGACGCAGCGCGCGAAGGTGGTCTTAAATTCTAAGCGAATATGGCAAATACTAATGTAAAGAAAGTAAGAACCAGCGATTTGGAGTTGAAGGATCGTTTGGTAAGCATTCAGCGCGTAACGAAGGTAACCAAGGGTGGTCGTACTTTCAGCTTCTCGGCTATCGTAGTTGTAGGTAACGAGAACGGCGTTGTAGGCTACGGTCTGGGTAAGGCAAGCGAAGTTCAGGCTGCTATTGCCAAGGGCGTAGAGGATGCAAAGAAGAATCTGGTGAATGTACCCATCATCAACGGTACTATTCCTCACAAGCAGGAGATGCGCTTCGGCGGTTCGGAGGTTATGATCCGTCCGGCAGCTCCCGGTACCGGTATTATCGCCGGTGGTGCAATGCGTGCCGTATTGGAGTCGGTAGGTGTTAAGAACGTACTTGCAAAGAGCAAGGGCTCGTCGAACCCCCACAACCTCGTTAAGGCAACTGTAAATGCACTGCTCGAGCTGCGCGACGCATACAGCGTAGCACAGGTTCGCGGTATCTCGATGAAAAAGGTGTTTAACGGTTAATCTGATTGAGTATTATGGCAAAATTGAAGATCACTCAGGTTCGCAGCCAGATCGGTTGTTCGGACATCCAGCGCAAGAACCTTGCAGCACTCGGTCTGCGCAAAATCAATCAGACCGTAGAGCACAGCGACTCGGCTATCATTCTGGGTATGTTGGAGCGCGTTAAGCACTTGGTCAAGGTCGAAGAAGTTAAGTAAGAACAAAAAAAGATTTTAAGAAGATGAATCTTAATGAATTGAAACCCGCAAAGGGTGCAACACATCACCAGAAGCGAATCGGTCGCGGTCAGGGTTCGGGCCACGGCGGTACTTCGACTCGCGGTCATAAGGGCGCACAGTCGCGTTCGGGTTACTCGCGTAAGTTGGGCTTCGAGGGCGGTCAGATGCCTTTGCAGCGCCGTCTGCCTAAGTTCGGTTTCACTAACCTGAAGAGAGTTGAGTTCAAGGCTATCAACTTGTCGGTAATCGAGGAGTTGGCAGAGAAGAAGAATCTCACCGAGATCAGCGTAGCTACTCTGATCGAGGCAGGTTTCGTATCGAACAACGACAAAGTTAAAATTCTGGGTAACGGTACCGTTAGCAAGGCTCTCAACGTAACTGCTCACGCATTCTCGAAGAGCGCAGTAGCAGCTATCGAGGCTCAGGGTGGTTCGGTTGCGAAGCTCTAATCTAAAGAAACTCTTTAATAAACTCGCACCGTTATGAAAGAATTACTCATATTTCTTGTGATCATCGCTCTGGTTGTTGCCGGTCTGATGTTCAACAAGAAGTTTGTCGAGACTATCAAGAACATTTGGAAAATCGAGGATCTGCGCAAGCGTATCATCTACACTCTGTGCCTCCTTTTGGTTTACCGTCTTGGTAGCTTCGTGGTGATCCCCGGTATCAACCCCAACGCGTTGGGCGCCGGTTCGGGTATTGCTGACCAGGTGGATGGCAACGGCCTGCTGGGTCTGTTGAACATCTTCACCGGTGGTGCATTCAGCAATGCTTCGGTACTCGCTCTTGGTGTTATGCCCTATATCACCGCATCGATTGTCATTCAGTTGATGGGTATGGTCATTCCCTACTTCCAGAAGATGCAGAAGGAGGGTGAGAGTGGCCGCCGTAAGCTCAACCAGTGGACTCGCGTTCTGACGATCGCCGTTCTGCTGTTGCAGGGCCCCACCTACGTTGCCAATCTCTATCGACAGGTACCCGAATCGTTCGTATACGGTAATACCTTCCAGTTTGTTGCCTTCGCAACTATTGTATTGATCGCTGGTACAATGTTCATTATGTGGTTGGGTGAGAAGATCACCGATCGCGGTATCGGTAATGGCGTTTCGCTGATCATTATGATCGGTATCGTCGCTCGCCTGCCCCACGCATTGATCGCCGAGTTCAATACCCGTGTTACCGAGGCAACCGGTGGTGTGATTATGTTCATCGTCGAGTTGGCACTGCTCTACTTCGTATTTATGGCAACTATCGCACTGGTTCAGGCAGTTCGCAAGATCCCTGTGCAGTATGCTAAACGAATCGTAGGTAACAAGCAGTATGGTGGTGTACGCCAGTACATCCCCTTGAAGATCAACGCAGCAAACGTAATGCCTATCATCTTCGCTCAGGCGTTGATGTTCGTTCCGATGCTGTTCGTTAAGATCGCTCCCAACTTCGCCGCTGCATTTGCATACCAGGGATTCTGGTACAACTTCACTTTTGCAGTGTTGGTAATTGCATTTACCTTCTTCTACACTGCACTTGTAGTAAACCCGGTCAATATGGCTGAAGATATGAAGCGCAACGGTGGCTTCATCCCCGGTGTTAAGCCCGGTAAGAAGACCGTTGAGTATATCGACACCATTATGACGAGAATCACTCTCCCCGGTTCGTTCTTCCTCGCTATCGTGGCAATTCTGCCCGCTCTGGCAATGAAGTTCTTGAACATCAACCAGGAGTTTGCCTACTTCTACGGCGGTACCTCGCTGCTGATTATGGTAGGTGTGATCCTCGACACTCTCAAGCAGATCGAGAGCCAGTTGCTGATGCGTCGTTACGACGGTCTGATGAAGACCGGCCGAATTCAGGGTCGCAACTAATTCTCACAAAGAGTTCTTGAAATAAGGAAAGATGATTTACCTTAAATCAGAGGAAGAGATAGAGCTGCTCCGCGAGAATAACCTTCTTGTGAGTGCAACGCTGGCCGAGGTGGGTCGCCACATCGCGCCGGGTGTTACCACAAAAGAACTTGATCGCATCGCCGAGGAGTTTATCCGTTCTCACGGAGCAGTTCCTGCTTTCCTTGGGTACAACGGTTATCCCGCATCGCTCTGCGTATCGGTTAACGAAAACGTTGTACACGGTATCCCGTCGGATTACGCCCTGAAAGAGGGCGACATCGTATCGGTAGATTGCGGTACGTTTATGAAGGGGTTTGTTGGTGATTCCGCATATACGTTTGCGGTGGGAGAGATAGCTCCCGAAGTCCGAGCATTACTGGACACAACCAAAGAAGCTCTTTATAAGGGTACCGAGCAGGCTCGTCCGGGCAATCGCGTAGGCGACATCTCGGCAGCCGTGCAGTACTGCGCCGAAAAAGCCGGTTACTCGGTAGTGCGCGAATTGGTGGGACACGGTCTGGGTCGAAAAATGCACGAAGATCCCGAAGTCCCCAACTACGGCGCACGCGGCAGAGGCCCGCTGCTCAAAGCAGGTATGGTTATCTGCATCGAACCGATGATTAACATGGGCACCAAGCAGGTTGTATTTGAGCGCGACGGTTGGACCGTACGTACTCGCGACCGCAAGCCATCGGCACACTTCGAGTTTGCCGTGGCAATAACCAAAGATGGCCCCGACGTACTTACCGATTTTAGTGTAATCGAAAAAGCACTTAACAAGTAAAAAACTCTATGGCAAAACAGACTGCTATTGAAAGGGACGGCTCGGTAATCGAGGCATTGTCGAATGCAATGTTCCGAGTTGAGCTGGATAACGGCCACGTTATCACTGCCCACATCTCAGGCAAGATGCGACAGCACTATATCAAAATCCTGCCCGGAGATAAAGTTAAAGTGGAAATGACCCCGTACGATTTGAGTAAGGGTCGTATATCCTTTAGGTACAAATAATCAAAGATTGCTGAAAAATGAAAGTCAAGGCATCAATCAAAAAAAGAAGCGAGGACTGCAAGATCGTTAAGCGTAAGGGCAAGCTCTACGTGATCTGCAAGAAGAATCCTAAGTTCAAAATGCGCCAAGGGTAATGTTTCAACCAATTAAAAACGAAAAAAGAAATTTATGGCACGTATAGTCGGTGTAGATTTACCAAAAAATAAGAGAGGCGTGATCGGTCTGACCTATATCTACGGTATCGGTCGTAGCACCGCTCGCAAGATTCTCGATGAGGCAGGCATCAGCCACGACCTCAAAGTACAGGATTGGACTGACGAGCAGGTCGGTGCTATCCGTAACATCATCGCTACTAGCGGTATCAAGGTTGAGGGCGAGTGCCGCTCGATCGTACAGCTCAACATCAAACGACTGATGGACATCGGTTGCTACCGTGGTATCCGTCATCGTCTGGGTCTGCCCGTTCGTGGTCAGAGCACCAAGAACAACGCACGTACCCGTAAGGGCAAGAAGAAGACTGTCGCTAACAAGAAAAAGGCAACTAAGTAATTTTAGAGAGTTATGGCAAAGAAGACTGGAACTGTTAAGAAGAAGGTCGTTAAGGTTGGCGCACTGGGTGCTGCTTACGTTCACTCGACTTTCAACAACGTGATTGTAACCCTCACCAACGAAGTAGGCGAAGTTATCAGCTGGTCGTCGGCTGGTAAGATGGGTTTCCGCGGTTCGAAAAAGAATACTCCCTATGCAGCTCAGACAGCCGCTGCGGATTGCGCAAAGGTTGCTTATGATTTGGGTCTGCGTAAAGTTAAGGTTTATGTAAAGGGTCCCGGTGCAGGTCGTGAGTCGGCTATCCGTACTATCCACGGCGCAGGTATCGAGGTAATGGAGATTATCGACGTTACTCCGCTGCCCCACAACGGCTGCCGTCCGCCCAACCGTCGTCGTGTCTAATTAATCTGACACGCCCACGCACAAGCGAAAAGCATAAACTATTTAACAGACAACAAAACAACGTAAAAAGTAAAAAACAATGGCAAGATATATTGGCCCTAAAAGCAAAATCGCCCGTAAATTTGGCGAAGCTATTTACGGAACGGATAGAGTCCTTGAGAAGAAGAACTATCCTCCCGGACAGCACGGCCTTGCTCGCAAGCGTAAGAAGACCTCGGAGTATGGTATTCAGCTGAGCGAGAAGCAGAAGGCAAAGTGCACCTATGGCGTATTGGAGAAGCAGTTCGTACGTACCTACCAGAACGCAGCTCGTTTGGAGGGTATCACCGGTGAGAACCTGCTGAAATTGTTGGAGTGCCGCCTCGACAATGTAGTTTACCGTTTGGGTATCGCTCCCACCCGTGCAGCAGCACGTCAGTTGGTGAGCCATCGCCACATCTGCGTAAATGGTAACGTGGTAAACATTCCTTCGTACAGCCTGCGTGCAGGTGATGTTGTTGCTGTTCGAGAGAAGTCGAAGAGTCTGGAGGTTATCACCGACTCTTTGGCAGGAGGTCGCAAGAGCCGCTACTCTTGGTTGGAGTGGAATGACGAGACGATGTCGGGTAAGTTCCTTCAGAAGCCCGAGCGTGAGGAGATTCCCGAGAACATCAAGGAGCAGCTGATCGTCGATCTGTACTCGAAATAGTAACTAAAACCGAATAAAAATTATGGCAATATTAGCATTCCAAAAGCCTGAAAAGGTGATTATGCTCGAATCTTCGTCCAACTTCGGAAAGTTTGAGTTCCGTCCGTTGGAGCCCGGATTCGGTATGACCATCGGTAACGCTTTGCGTCGTATCCTGCTCTCGTCGTTGGAGGGCTATGCAATCACGACCGTAAAGGTAGCCGGTGTCGATCACGAGTTTGCCGCTATCCCCGGTGTGATGGAGGGAATGATTGATGTGATCCTGAATTTGAAGCAGGTTCGCTTTGTACGCACGGTTGACAACGAGGAGGCCGAGAAGGTTTCGATCAACGTTGCCGGCGTAACCGAGCTGACCGCAGGTTACATCTCGAACTTCCTTTCGTTCTTCAAAGTGTTGAATCCCGATCTGGTGATCTGCCGTCTGTCGCCCGGAACGAAGATGCAGATCGACCTGACGATTGGTAAAGGCCGCGGTTATGTGCCCGCCGACGAGAATCGTCCTGAGGACGCAGAGTTCGGTCTGTTGCCTATCGATTCGATCCACACACCGATCAAAAACGTCAAGTATTCTATCGAGAACTATCGTGTCGAGCAGAAGACTGACTACGAAAAACTGAATCTGGAGATTACCACCGACGGCTCGATCCACCCGAAGGAGGCGTTGAAGGAGGCTGCCAAGATTCTGATTCAGCACTTTATGTTGTTCTCTGACGAGAAGATCACTCTCAATATGGAGGAGAACGGTGGTGCAGAGGAGTTTGATGAGGATGTACTGCATATGCGTCAGCTCCTCAAGACCAAGCTCTCGGATCAGGATTTGAGTGTTCGCGCTCTGAACTGCTTGAAGGCTGCCGAGGTTGATACCGTAGGTGATCTGGTTCGCTACAACCGCAACGACCTGCTTAAGTTCCGCAACTTCGGTAAGAAGTCGCTGACCGAGCTCGACGACCTGCTGGCATCGCTCAATCTCCACTTCGGAATGGACGTATCTATCTACAAACTTGATAAAGATTAATTAAATGAGACACAATAAAAATTTCAATCACCTTGGCAGACAGAGCAGCCACCGCAAGGCTTTGATGTCGAATATGGCATCGTCGCTCATCCTGCACAAGCGTATCGAGACAACTGTTGCAAAGGCAAAGGCTCTGCGTCAGTTTGTTGAGCCTCTGGTAACTCGCGCAAAGGAGGATACCACTCACTCGCGTCGTGTAGTATTCAGCTACTTGAAGCAGAAGGAGGCAGTTTCGGAGTTGTTCCGTACCATCGCTCCCAAGATCGCTGATCGTCCGGGCGGTTACACCCGTATCTTGAAGACCGGCTTCCGTCTGGGTGATGCTGCTGATATGTGCATCATCGAGTTCGTTGATTTCAACGAGGCTTACACCACCGGCGTTGTTTCGACCGAGGCTAAGCCCAAGACTCGCCGTTCGCGCAAGCCCGCAGCAAAGAAGACTGACGCTGTTGAGGACGCTACCGTAGTTAAGGCAGCTCCCAAGGCAAAGCCCGCTGCACAGAAGGCTGTTAAGAATACCGGTGCAAAGGTTGCTGCAACCAAGACCAACGTAGGTAAGAAGATGTAATTTTACAAATAATTACCGTTTGAGGGTGCTCCAAATGGAGCACCCTTTTTTGTTGAGAAGCGAGGATGTCGCTTAAAGATCAACGACTTTCATCGGAAATTGAGCGTAGTGAGGTATCGCCTGCCCGATTGAGGCATCGACATACGAAGGGTCGCAGAGAGTGAAACACTGCCCACGATAGAGGATGTTGGTCCCTTTGACGGGAGAGGAGAAGGCAACGCCGCAGGCGATGTGTCCAATCGGTTCGATCGTGGGATCGATCTGATACTCAATAAGTATGGTCGGGAGCGAGAGCAGATTGTCGATCAACCACGAATAGATCAACGTGCGATCTTTGCAGTTGTTGCGCCCGTAAAAGAGCGACTCCTCGATGGTCATCTGCTTGTGTCGGCCAAAGAGGTCGCTGTCGCTGGTGAAATCGAATCCGTGCTGTACCAATCCGAGCAGAAATTGTGCTGCCGAGAGCTCCGAGAGTCTGTTGATATGTTTGTTGAGCGATGTCAGAATGGTGTCGGCCAGAGGGCGGGCAATCTCGGCACGATGAAAAGGGGCTTTCTCGGTTGTAGGATAGCTACGCATCAGTTCGATGCGTGCCGGCGAAATGGGAACAGAGATCTTCTCTCCGAGGTAGGTGCTCCATCGAGGTAGGGCGATATTCACGATGCGTGGGGTGTTGATCCCGACTCCGATCTCGATCGAGAGAGGGCGGAGGGTCGAGTCGCGCTGCTCGGAAATCGGAATGTAACCATCTGGTGTTGAGTGATATTCAAAGATGTAGAACCGCCGCCCGTCAATCTCGATATAACCCCGTTCATAGACCGTTCCGTCGAAGGGTAGGAGCATAACCAGTTGCTTGCCACTCAATGCCGCCCGCGCATCGAAGCCCATTTTGCCGAGCAGAAAGATCTGCAAAGCGATCTTCTCGTTGCTCATTGTTGCGGAGTATGCCGCCTCGCTCACCGCCCGCACAAGCAGATAACGACCCCAATCGCACAGACTGCAATCGGTGCAGAATCGACGCAACTGAACGATAAGGTCGTTGTGAGGGCTGTTTAACATCTTGTTTTTAAGCGATATATATTGTTCTGCGCTCGGCTTGCTCAATCGCCCAAGCAGTGTCTGCGAAATCTCAAATTGGAGAGTATCGCCCAAAAACGAAACGGACAGCTGTCTGGTCGCGCTTTGCGCGTTGCTTTTGCCTTGCACGTGCCACCCAGCAAGAGCAATCAGCAGTGCGCAGCAGGTGGTGATGAGTGATATTTTTGTTGCGCGTTTCATATAGGTCGTGCCTTTTATGCGAAAAGTGTTAAAATTCGACAATGCGTATCCAATGTTTAATCCGAAATGTGCAAATTTTGAGCCGAACGGTTTGGAGTGAAATTTGTACTTTTGCTCGTCGGAATCTCCTCCGTCGCATAGATCGATGGAGCAAATTTGTATCTATTTATATATGTTGCATTATGAAAAGAGTTTTTGCTACGCTTTGTATGCTTGCGCTCCTCACACTGTGGGTGAGTTGCTCGAACAGTAACGACGGCCTTGATTATCTCAAAGGCTCAACTGCGATCTGGCTCGGCACGGTCGATTCGATCAATATGGCCAATTTTGGTTCAGCACTCTCGGTCAGCGGAGGTAACCAAAATATCGTTAAAGCCACAACGACGGGTTCGGTGCTTGTCTTGGAGGGTGTGAATACGGGCCTGACCACACTCTTTATCTCAACCGATCGGGTCTTTATCGAGATGATGGTGCGTGTGCGAGGATTGATGGGATATTGGGGTGTTACGACAAACGATAAATATGGGATCTCGGTTCAGATCGATCCCGTGCAAGGAGCTGATAGCGCACGTATATCGCAGATTAGTAGGGCGTTGGTTGAGAAATATAGTGCCCTGCTGGCAGGTGCAGGTATCGAGTTCGGGCGCAATATATTTATGTGGAGCAATGGCACTACGGGCGGCGAGGGCGCGTGGCAATTGTCGGGTAATTCGTTGGTGCTGACGGCAGGCGGTGTGGCGCGAACGCTTGGTTTTGAGGTCTATGATGTCGATCGCGTGCGCCTTTCGGCCGACGTAACCGAAGAGGCTCTGTCGCTCTATCCCGATGACGGGATCTTAACAGCCACCCTGAACTTCTTCCTGGATCGACGAATTGTGATGTAGCTCGCTCGAATAATCGAGATGCCTACTGCATGGGAAAGGCTGGAAAAAAGATTTAGGCCCTCGTTACCTCAACTATAACGAGGACCTAAATGTTATTCAAGATTGTTATAATAGACCGAATCTATTCAAGTAGTCGGATATTTATTACATCTCCGTTTAATGAAATGTAGTAGAATATATAATTGTAGTCTCCGATCGTGATACAATTTTCTTTTTGCTGCGTTGTTAAAATACCTTTAACGCTATGAGTTTGATTGGTCAATCTGTGTTTAATTGCCGATAGTCCTGTCAAAGGCCACTCCGCTTCAATTTTAACATCTGTTGGGGATATTGTTTTGGATGTTCTAATAACATAACAAGAATATTCTGGCAAGTACCATACATTATCCGATAGCGGTTCATGATTTTCTAATATTGAGATAAGGGCCTCGGCGGAGCAGGGTATGAAATTCTGGATATATTCAGCATCTCCTGCATAATATAATGATACATATTGTTTCTTGGGCTCTAAACCTGTATGGAAGGTATATCTTTTGTCGAAACAGTTCTTTGATCTCTCATATGTATAATAATCGCCTACGATAACATTCCCATTATTCGCATCCTTAATATTTTGAATAAATAGTTCTCGTTGTGTAAAAGACTCTTGTCTGGCTCGATAGGCTAATATATATGTCGTAGGAATTACAATAATGAGTGTAATTAATGAAATCAACCGTTTATTAAGACTGCAACTTTTGGCCGCTATTTGTAATGATTTGATAAATAGTATTATAAGTATCCATCCAATATAGAATAGTTGATGCTCACCAGTGAATGCAACAACCGAGAAGAATGTAATGCTGATAATGATCATTAAGTAATATGTAATATTTTCAGCAATGAACCGTAACGTAATCTTTCTATTATAAAGGAGAAATACAATATGTAGAAAAATAGCAACGATTAAAGCCCAATAGCTGAAGAAAATATCACTGCATCTTAATATGGTGTTAACTATTATGTTCCCAGATGAAGAGTCTTGTAATCTAACAAAGTTGCCAGGAGCAGCTACTAAAATCAAACCGCCAATACAATATCCAATCAGCAACCATAATGTATTGCGGTTTAACTGTTTGATGTTAAAACAATAGTAAATACACAAGGCTCCTGCAATAGGAATAGTAAATGTCTCTTGTAGTGATCCACATAGAATGCTGACTGCAAATAATCCTATTGAGTAGTGTGTTGGAATGTGGCTAGCGACCTTAATTTTTTCATAAATAAGCAAAAATGCAAGAGTCGCAGTGCCTGCCCATAAATAATTAACGCTACACGCAATATTTCCTAAAACCGTATATCCTATTTGGGGGATAAATAACCAAATAGCTAATGTGGTAAATATGTAATTAGCTATGGATGTATTCCAGGACTTAAAAATTAATCTGGTCGTTAATCCGCAAAATACTACGAATACTATCGAGTTAAAAACTCGAAACCATTCTACCCCTAATATACCACAAAAGAGTTGTACAATGCTATGCACAATGAAACGTCCAGAGTGATCCATATAGTGATAGCTTTGCGATGTGATAATATCTTTTAATGAAGATATAGGAGATGTATCTCCTTGCATAAATGCATATTGATAATCATCAATAGCAAATATGCTGAATCTATTTAATAGATAGACAGCGATTGTGAGTATAATAAAAAAAATACTTCGGGATATCTGTGTATATGTAAGATTATCTCTATGATCGGGCATTTTAAGTTAATTGTTATTTATTTGATATCTTCTGTAATGAGTCTCATACTAATAGGATGTCCATTAAGAGCGCCGTAGAAGAAAATATAATCATAATCTCCGATTGTTGCAATGTCATCTATTTGAGACATAAGAATACTACTAGAAACACTTAATGGCTCGTTGAAGATTTTTCGTTTAATTTTAGAGAGTCCATATAATGGATATTCTACCTGAATAACTACTTGGTTGTCAGGTATATTAGACGGAACTTTGATAATATAGCAGTAATATTGAGAAGAATACCAGATATTATCAGAAATAAGATTAGCGTCTATTAATAATTTAGGCAGTTCTTCGATTCTGCAAGGAATATATGTCTTAAAGTGATTTTGATCGCCTGTATGATATTGTGAAATTCGGTGCTTTTCAGGCTCATATCCCATTTTTAGGGTATACTTTCGCCCAATTATATTCTTCTCTACCTCATAGGCCAAATAATCGCCTGCAGCCACGAGCCCATCTTTAGAGTTTGACACCTCTGTTATAAGATCTTGTCGTAATTCATAAACCTCTTTTCGATATTTATATATAAGCGTGTAGAGCGGAATTATAATAAACAAGATGCAGAGTACAACGTGAGTGCTATATCGTTCGATCTGTCGCTTAAACGAAAAATATATCCCATTAAGTATTACTACAATGGCGAGCCAACCTATAAAAAATAGTTGATGTTCTCCTATATACGCGATAGAGACAGCAAATAGCAAGCCAATGCAGATCATTACATAATATGGAATATTATAGTGGACGAACTCAATTAAACGAGTTTTGGATTTTATATATCCGATTATATGCCCCAATACAACAAGCCATAGAACCCATCCATCGTATGCGATATTACGCATTCGGTTAATGACAGTATCCATAAAACTTAAGCTCGAGGAGTTTGTGCTTAAACGAACAAAATTGCCAGGAGCGAAGATTAGGATTGCAGAGCCTATGCAATACCCTAATAATAACCAAAAGATATTGCCGCGAAGCTTTTTGATATTGAAGCAATAATATATACAGAGGAAGCCCGCGATTGGGATAGAGAATGTCTCTTGCAACGATCCGCAAATAGCACCAACAAGCAATAAGACTAATTTATGAATAACTGAACTTTGATTGTGTCGTGCGGTATGCTGAAGGAACAATAAGAACAGAATCGAGAAGATACCTGCCCATAAGTAATTTATGCCAAATGCGATATTCCCAAGTAACGTATTACATATTCTTGGGATACATAACCAGATGATAAATGCAGTTAATGCATACCAAACAATTGGAACTTTCCAAGTTCGACATACTACACGTGTGGTTAATCCACAAAATGCGATAAATGCTATTGTGTTAAAAATTCGGAACCATTCTATGCCAATAATTCCACAAAATAATTGAACGAAACAATGAATGATAAAACGACCATTCTGCTGAAAATAATGATCGCATTGAGAGAATAAGATATCTGAAAGCGAGGTGATAGGTTCAAATGTCCCGAACTTATAGGCGTACAGATAATCATCAATATAGAAAATACAGAATCTATCTAAAAGATAGAATGCAATGCCAATAATGATAAAGAAAATACTTCTACTTAATATAGAACTTTCAGCAAGGCTCCTTTCTCTCTTACTATTGATTTGGTTCATGATATTCTCCATTAAATGATTCAATAAAATAGACAGGACGATTTTTTGATTCGTTGAAAATTCGGCCTACATATTCTCCTAAGATGCCAAGGC
Source organism: Rikenellaceae bacterium (assembly GCA_017425655.1). Taxonomy (GTDB): domain Bacteria; phylum Bacteroidota; class Bacteroidia; order Bacteroidales; family Rikenellaceae; genus Alistipes. Next base: position 70,966 of record JAFPAT010000009.1, read on the forward strand.
CAATAAGTTGTACGCCTCCCAAAAATAGAATAGCAACCATTAATGAGGGGAAGCCCGCAACTGGATCCCCATAAATAATTGCTTTTATAATGACGTAAACCATATAAATAAAAGCCAATGATGCTATTATAATGCCAGCTACCGATACCATTCGCAGCGGAGCGATTGTAAATGACGTAATTCCGTTGATGGCAAGATTGAGCAATGAGCTAAAATTCCATTTGGATTCACCCTCTTGGCGGTCCCCCTGTTCGAATTCTACTCCGATTTTGCGACATCCAATCCAGCAATACATTCCTTTGGTGTATCTCTCCTGATCTCGCATTTGACGAAGCATATTTATACACTTGCGATCTAAAAGTCTAAAATCTCCAACATTGGGAAGAACCTCGACTCTGGTTGAGTGTTGTAGCAATTTATAGTATGTTAAAGATAGTTTTTTTCTTATAAAACTCTCTTTGCCTCGTGTTCTGCGGATCGCATAAACATCTTCATATCCTTCTTCCCATTTCTTTATAAATTCCTCAATAACATAAGGTGGGTGCTGTAAGTCAGCATCCATAATTACGACACAATCGCCTGTAACGTAATCAAAGCCCGCGAGCATTGCAACCTCTTTGCCGAAGTTGCGTGATAGATCGACATAATTTACTCGATTGTCTTGCTCCCGTAGTTGTTGTATTACGTTGAGAGTATTGTCGCGGCTACCATCATTCACAAACATAAACTCCCATTCATATTGCGCAAGGTTATTGGTTACCTCGACTAACTGGTTATAGAGCAATGGCAGAGATTGCTCCTCATTGTATGAAGGAATTAAAATCGATACTTTTTTCATAAAGAGTTTTATTTGTTGAGGTTCTCCTCTTTTTCTTTATTAATAGATGCAACAAAATATGCTGGACGATTTTTTGTTTCGTTAAATATACGGCCAAGATATTCTCCTTGAATTCCTAAAAATAGTAATTGGATACCGCCAAGGAATAGCATAACGGCCATTAATGATGGATATCCCGCGACAGGGTTCCCCCAAATAAGAGTCCTCAATACGGTTACAAACATATAGGTAAATGCAATCAAAGATACTATGATTCCCATTACGCTGGCAACCCTTAAAGGCGTTATCGTAAATGAAGTAATGCCTTCAATAGCTAAATTGCATAACTTCCAGTAATTCCACTTCGTGGTTCCGGCAACTCGTGGTGCGCGGTCAAATAACAACTCTTTTTTGTTAAAGCCAATCCACGAGAACATGCCTTTGGTATATCGTTGAGATTCTCTAATCTGTTTAAGGGCCTCAATGCACTTGCGATCAAGCAATCTGAAATCGCCGGTATCGCGTTGAATAGGAATAGAGGTCATTTTTTGCAGAACTGAATAATATAATTTGGAAGTGAACTTTTTCATAAAAGACTCACCCTCACGTGTTCTGCGCTTGGCATATACATCATCATATCCCTCTTCCCAATATTTAATCATTGTGGGGATTAATTCAGGGGGATCTTGTAGGTCGGCATCAAGAATAATCATACAATCACCTGTGGCAAAGTCAAAACCTGCCAGCATAGCGATCTCTTTGCCAAAATTGCGAGACAGATCAACATAATTTACGCGTTTATCATTGGCACGAAGATTTTGAAGTTGTTCGAGAGTATTGTCTTTACTTCCGTCATTGATGAATAGGAACTCCCATTCATAATTAGAAAGTCCAAATGCGACACTTGATAGCTTCTCATATAAGAATGGCAAAGACTCCTCCTCATTGTATGCAGGAATCAGGATGGTAATTTTTTTCATATTCTTATAGCTTCTTTAATGATAATCGAACGAGAATGAAGTTAACGGGAATAACAATTGCAAATACAAATAACGGAGCAATGACTTTTGAAATGCCTAAATATAGGAGCCCGTTCAGTATCCCTATATGTAATAAGTAGTTGATAATATGAGAGAGGGCAAACCCAATACCTTTTTTTAATGTGGGTTTTGTATGAAATGTAAAGTAGTTTGATAAAAGGAAATTTGCACAAAAACTAATTATGTAACCAATAGAATATGCGATTGTTGCATGCATAAAGCCCATTACGCATAAATATATAGTATAATGTATCGCTGTTGCGATACATCCAACGATGCCGAATCGGATAACTTCCATCAACCTCTCTTTGTCAATTTTCATATAGCTCGGTTTAATAGCTTGCAGGCCAAATAGAGGCCAGAAAGCAGGTTTAATATAGCTGAGAGCAACTACTCAAATTGCAAATATA
>JAFPAT010000075.1 GCA_017425655.1 Rikenellaceae bacterium
AAATTCATCGAGTCGATTGCCCATATGTACGACCTGCGATTCTACACCGATCCCATTGAGCGTAAGGTATATATCGAGTCCGACAGCCAGATGGTCGATACCTCACGCGTGATCGATTGGAGCGATCGAATCATCGAGAGCCTGCCCATCGAGGTTTCGGATGCCTCGGAGGATGGAGCGCGCGAGATCTGCTATCGCTACCAGATTGGCGACGGCGCAGTGGGTCGCTACGACCAGCAGAATGAGGACTATTATGGGCAATGGAGTGGCTCGGTCGAGTCGCGTCTGGCACGCAAAGCGGACCACACCAGCTGGAATCCGATGTTCGCACCGACAATCAACGTCTCAAATCTCTTTGCCCTTGCACCGTCGGTGTCGTTGCCACAGGTGGGCGACCGCGATGCCGATCAGGATGGAGAGTTGAACTTCCCGACAAAGATTCTGCTCTATTTAGGTATGCGAGCACTACCCGACGAGGAGCGTTGGGGCCTGTCCTCAAGCCACTACCCTCTCTCGGCCTTTCATCTCGACGGCGAGTGTTCGCTCTGCTTCGAGGACCGCGACGATCAGACGGGTCTGCACAGCTACTACGATGCGCGTTACAAACGAATGAACGAGGCACGACGAGCAACCCTATGGCTCGATCTCTCGGCGGCCGACCTGCTGCCGATCATCGAGACCGATGCCGACGGAATGGATCTGCGCGCAGCCTACCGCCTCACCATCGGCGGCGAGCAGGGACTCTATCGTTTGGAGGCTGTCGAGGAGTTCCTACCCGAAAAGAATCAGGCGCGATGTCGCTTTGTGCAGATTGTCTAAACGGCGGGCGCACCTCTCGTTTGAGAATTCACCCTTGCCGCCACACACGCAACACAAAATCAAACCTAACAAACACCTCTTCGGAACGATGAAAGCCCACACAAAACCTCTCGAACACCTCCTCTCGGACCTCTGTCCGCCCTCGCGGACAAGGCGCATTGTCAATCGTTTGCTTACGGCAGATCTGCTCAACGTGAATCGTATGCGCAGCCTTGCCCTTGCCCTCTACGTGGCAGGCGAGGTCGATCGCGGCCGAGCCAAAACCGAGGCTCTGGAACAGGCCGCCTACGACTTCGGATGCTCCTACTCGACCGCCTGCCGAGATGTCTATGACCCTTCAATTCAACAAATTATCAAACAAATCAGAAAATGAAAAATCTTTTTGAAATCAAATGCCTATCCCAAAGCGAGGCTGTGATCGACATCGAAGGCACGATCGGGATTGATCGCGCAGACGACACTCAACGCCGAGGAGTGGCAAGCTACGAAGCCTTCTCCGAGGCTCTCGAACAGATCAAAAACCTCGCTGTGGAGCGTATCACAGTCAATATCCGCTCGACGGGTGGCAGTGTCGCCGACGCTCTGCTCATCTATGACGCTCTCTGCGCAACCGATGCACAGATCACAACCCGCTGCCACGGCTACACAGCCTCGGCGGCAACGATCATCGCACAGGCCGCTTCGGAGGGTTGCCGCGAGATTATGTCCAACGCGCTCTATCTGATTCATCGCTCGGTGGGTGCGACCGAGGGCAATGCCGTCGAGTTGCAGCAGAGTCTTGATCTGCTCTCGAAGACCGACGAGCGTCTGGCCGAAATCTATGCACAGCGTAGCGGTCGCACGAGCGAAGAGATCACCGCGCTGATGAACGAAAATGGCGGCAACGGTCGCTGGCTCACCCCTGCCGAGGCTCTCGAAGCAGGTCTGGTCGATCAGATCATCGAGGCAAAGGCCGAACGACGAACGATAAAGGCTCGCATTGTCGATGCCGCCGAGCGACTGATTTCGGCCCTGCGACCAACGGCCGATGAACCTATGCCGCGCGCCGTTTTGGATATCGAGGCGGCAGCCGTAGAGGCTCGTTCATCAGCCGCCGTAGAGCGTCTGCGCAGCGGTCAGGCTACGGCCGAGCCCACCTCGGTCGAGGCGACCGAAGATCCCTCGGATCGTGAGGCCGAAGAGAGTGCAAATGCCGCCTCATATTCGCGCGATGCGGATGCGCTGCGTGAAGCGAAATTCTAACAACTGACACAAAGTGAAAACAGCAAAGAGGGCCCTCTTTTCTATCTATTAACCAATCCAAATTTTTCCAAAACCAACCAAAAACAGACAAAAACTATGAGTAAATTGATCGAAAACCCCAAGACCTATTCGGGTCGTGAGCTCGAAAACATCTTCTTCCGTCCAATGCTGACAGGCCCCGACGCGCTGGATCTGGGTATCAAGGTGATGTACAATATGCCCGTACCCACCACCCTCAACTTCTGGCGACGCAGTGGCGACATCTTGCAGCCCTACGGCACCGGCTGGACAGGCTCGACCGCCGCAGATCGCTACCAGAAGTCGATCGAGATGAGCAAGGTCAAGGCCGAGATCGGCTACTCGGCGGCAGACTACTTCTCGATGGTATTCGAGTTGATTACAAATCGTGCCGATGTAAATCTCGACGACCTCTCGGGCACCGAGTTGGAGACGGCCGAGACCGAGCTCTTCCGTCAGGCAATCGCCGAGAGTATCCGCGCAACGATGTGGCTCGGTAATACCGACCGCTCGAACGGCTCGCTGGCAACCTTCAACGGTCTGCTCAAAGCTATCCACGCCGATAAGGATGAGATGGCAACCACAACCTTCACCGCCTCGAACATCTCTGACGACGGCTTCGTTGAGAGTATGTTGCGCCAGATGTTGGCCGATGCACCCGACGAGTTGCGTGCGTTGAAGTCGGAGGGTCAGTTGGCATTCTTCTGCTCGTCGGATATCTATGCCGCCTACGAAAATTCGCTCGACAGCGTAGTTCTCGATGCCGCTTACGAGGCCAAGCAGAATGGTCGCGTAGGTCTGTCGATGCGCGGTATTCCGGTCATCGACCTGCAGTTGGGCAAATATCTGTCGGAAATCAACGACCTGCCCCGCTCGTTCGCAATCCTGACCGATCGCCGCAACTTGGCTCTGGCAGTCAATACTTCGGACTTCCCCGGCACCGAGATCCGTATGTGGTACAACCCCGACCTGATGGAGAATCGCCAGCGTGCAGTCTTTATGGCGGGTTGCGACTACCTGCTGCCCGAGTTGGTATCGTATGCTCACATTGAGTAATTATGGCGATCGAAACTCTCTACCCTGCGTGCGGCTCCCTTGTCGGGGGAGTCGCCGCACTTAAAATGATTGATGCCGAACGTCTCGCCCTGCCCTCGTTCGAGGAGGATGCGAGAAGCTGTTCGATGCCCGAGGTGAGCGATGGCGGAGAGTGGGCTACGGTGGCTTTCGTTGATGGCAGCTGCTCCTACACCCAGAAGGTGAGCTATCGCAGTCAATTGCCCGAAGTGAGGCATACACTTCGCTTCACGCTACCAGACAATGAGCCCTCGCAGCGATTTGTCGCACAGCTCGAAGAGGCATCGCGCAACACAGGTATCGTCGCCATCGTAACACTCCAAAATCAACGACAATTGCTCGTCGCACTCTCGCCCGCGTTAGGAACAGAGCAACCACTGCGATTGGTCGAAACGACGATCTCGACCAACACAAAACGCGAGGATCGTCGCACGATTGAGGTGCAGTTAGAGTGCTGCACGGAGTGCTGCGCAGCAACTATTAACATCTAAAAATCAACGCATTTCATATGATTAATCAGAAACCGAAAATACTTGCCGCTGCCGAGCGTCCCGACCCCTATTTCGCTATCGGCAAGCGCATTTCGAGCGATAAATTCTGGCGTTGGGGCGACGATAATCTGCTACCTGCGGCGTTGGCTCTGATGTCGCGCCGTTCGACCACGCATCGCCGCATCATCAACGACAAGGCGGACTACATTTCGGGCAAGGGATTCAACTACGACCGCTCGAATCGTCTGCTCGGAGCCTTTGTCGAGCGCGTGAATGGCGCAGGCGACTCGCTCCGACAACTGCTCAACCGCGTGGCTTTCGACAAATCGCTCTTCGGAAATGCCTTCGTGGAGGTTGTAACCGATGCTGACCACTCGTTCCTCTCGCTCTACCACCACGACGCATCGCACTGCCGCCTTGCACGCGACAATGGCCACGTGTTGCTGCATCACGACTGGGCACACTTCAACGCAAAGGAGGCCCGCACCTTGCCGCTCTACCCCTCGTTCGAGGCCGATGAAGGAGGTCTGTTGCGAGCGATGATCCACTACAAGGATTACGAGCCGATGTTCTCGCACTATGGCGTACCGCCCTACATCGCGGGTATGAATGTTTCGGCAATCGCCTATAAGACAGATCGTTGGAATATCTCGCGTCTGGACAATTCATTCCAATTGTCGGGTGTAATGATGCTCGATGCCGGCATCGACGACGAGCAGACGGCCTACGATCTGGTGCGCCGCGCCGAGCGACGTTTTGCAGGCTCGCCCGGTCAGGTGATGTTCGTAATTCGCGATGGCGCTGGCGACGACAACTCGCGCTTTATCCCCATCGGGTCGGCCAACGATGGCGACTGGACCGAGCTGCACAGTCAGGCGACGGGCGACATTGTGGTTGCCCATTCGTGGTTCCGTGCGTTGAGTGGTCTGGACTACTCGTCGGGATTCAATGCCGACCGCATTTTGCACGAATACGAGGTGGCTCTCAACACCGTAATCCTCGCCGAGCAGGCCGAGTTGATGGAGCCGATCGAGGAGTTGATGCACTCGATTTTGGGGCTTGACACCTCATCGTTGCAGATTGTCAATCGCCCGCCGACCAAAGCCAAGCCGCTCTATATGCGCGTTTGGGAGGCTCGCAAGGCCGATGGATTGGACTACGACCCCGAGGCCGAAGATGAGCAGCCATTCTTGGCGCAGATCACAAAGTATAACCTACGAAACATCGACTAACACCCCAAAAAAACTATGCAAAATCTCATTTCACCCGACGAGGTTGTTGCCTCGGCCTTTGCGCCACTCGACCACATCACTCCCGAACAGATCAGTCCGCTGACCATTGCCGTTGCGCAGGAGCGATTTATCGTTCCTGTGCTGGGCGAGAAGATGGTTGCAGCGATGCTCGCGGGCAGCTATTCGGAGTTGGTTGATGAGTGGGTCGCGCCTGCGCTGGCACTCTACACGCGCGTATTGATGATGCCGATGCTCGCTATGCGTGCAGGTGCCGCAGGCGTTGTCAAGGCGGGAAATCAATACCTCGATGCCGCCACCGAGATCGAACTGCGTGCCGCACGTCGCGAGGCTCTCACACGCGCCGCGACACTGCTACGCAAAGCCGTAAAAACGATCGAGGAGAACGCTGCCGACTACCCCGAATACAACCCCGCAGAGAACATCTGGAACAGTTGCCGCACCGATGGCGGCGTGGTGCTGTAATAAGAGCCCTTTGTTAAAAGTAAAACCGAACTGCGAACACTAACAACTCTATGGAAAACACCCTTGTCAAACTCTTTTTCGGCCTCTTTTCGGCCATCGTCGGCATCTTCTCGCCGATCATCGGGCTCGTTTGTTGCGCCATAACCTTCGTAGCGGTCGATTTCCTGACGGGAGTGATCGCCTCACGCCACCGCGCCGCACGTCTCGGCGAGGCGTGGAGCTTCGAGAGTCGCCGCGCGTGGGACACCATTCGCAAGTTGACCGTCATCATCGTCGGCATCGCTCTGGCTTGGCTCATCGACTCGATGATTCTCGACTTCGCACACCTACGTCTGGCAAATCTCTTTACCGGCTTTGTCTGTGGCGTTGAGCTGTGGAGCTTCCTCGAAAATGGCGCAGAGGTCTGCAACTACCCGCCCTTCCGTTGGCTCAAACAGTTTATGTCAAAACAGCTCTCTTCGACACTCGGAGAGCAGATCTCGGAGCACTATGAAGACTCTAAACCCACAGCGTAGCAACTCCGCGCAACCGAAAAACTCGTGCCCGAGAACCTTTCGCATCAAAAACTCGCGCCCACTCTCGCGTGCCGAGCGCAACCGCAACCCCGGCAATATCCGCCGTTCGGGCGTGCGCTTTCGCGGCGAGCGACAACCCTCAATCGACCCCTCGTTCAAGGAGTTCGAGAGCGATGAGTGGGGCTACCGCGCGATGTTCGTGGTGATGGAGTCCTACCGTCGTCGCTATGCGATCGACACGCTGCGCGGGATCATCTCGCGTTGGGCTCCGCCGACCGAGAACGATACACAGAGCTACATCCGTTTCGTCAGCGAACGTGCGGCGATCGAAGCTGATGCGCAACTCCTTCCTCGCGATGTACGACTGCGAGCCGTAGCCGAGGCAATGAGCCGCTTCGAACGCGGCCACGAACCCTCGCCCGAACAACTCGCCTCGCTCGATCGCGGTTGGCAACTCTTTTTGAAAGATTATTGATTTTTCTGACGATTCGACACTTCGCAACACAAAAAAAGCTCTCAATCATCAAGATCTGTCGCAAAACTTGAACGCCTCGAACTATCGCGAAATTATCTTGAAAAATCTTTGAATTTTTTTGAGAGCCCTATGCGATTTTTTTCGAAGTCCCTTAAAATTTTCTTCAAAAAAAGGCTCGAAAACTCTCTTCGAGGAGCAACGACGCTCCGACGAAATTTGCTTGTCAATTCCACCCCGATTGCACCTTTTGGGTTGCAGTCGGGGTGCTTTTTTATGAAATTGATTAAAAATCGGAACTTCAACGAACAACCATTTTAGTACAACAAAACGCCTATTTTGACCAACGAAAAAGTCCCCTGCGATTCACATCGAAGGGGACTGGGGATTAGGTTAGTTAGGTTAATGAGTCGTGTCGGCAACTCCAAAAATTGAGCGCTTCCACGGTATTTTCTGTTACAAATATAATGGATGAAAATCGTAAATCCAAATTTTTAGTGATATTTTTTCTTATAGATTGTTACTTTTTATCCTCACGAATACTACAATCAAATAAAATAAAAATAATGTTTTCACTATTTCGTAAGACCTTTGAACAAAAAATAAAACAAACATTTGTACTTTTTTATTCTCTCTCATCCCCCTCTTAAATACCCGCGGCAAGTGCTCCTTCGAGCGTTTGACCCGACTCGTTTTCATCGAAACCAACCACCTTCGACAGCTCCGCGCACCCCATCGCGCGAGGCTCGGCGTGCTCATCTCTGACACTCGCCTGCTGGTGGTGGCGATAACCCGCAGGCGTATATTCGTAGGCCTTCTTAAAGAGTTTGATAAAGTGCGACGTATTGGGAAATCCGCACTCCAAACCAATCTCCGAGATCGATTTATTCGACGAGATGAGCAACAATCGCGCGTGCATCAATCGCTGCTTGATAAACCAACGGTGTGGCGGCTCGAAGAAGTGTCGTTTGAACTCCTTTTTGAACGAGGTGAGCGAACGGTTGCACAGTCGCGCCAACTCCTCAATCGGAATATCTTCAAAGATGTGCGTGTAGATAATCTGCTCGAAGCTCTCTTTGCCCGTATCGGCATTCTCCATCACCTTGCTCTTAATGCAGCAGTCCTCCTGCGAAACAATCAGGTAGATCAACTCGGTCATTTTCAGATTCTCGGCCGTCTCGTCGTGGTTGAACAGCTCGTCTTTGATATACTGGTTGGTCGTCAGGAAGAAATTGCGCACGCTGCTCGTCGTCGTATCGACCACAAACGAGTGTTCGCGACAACGCTCGCACGAGTGGTTGTTCGAGATATTCATGTGGTAGGTGATGCTCAATTGCGAAAGTATGGTCGCCAACTGCGCGGGCGTATAATAGAATACAATCTGTTCAAAGGGGCGATTCTCCTCGGGCAGATCCTCTATATAGTGGTTTCCGGTCGCAAGGAAGAAGATATCACCACGCGCAACCTCCTTGCGCACATCGCCCGAATAGATAAACTTTTTACCACGCAACACCATACCGATACCGTTACGAGATAGATTTTGAGATTGGATGCCGTTACGATACGGTTGAACGTACTTGGCAATGACGGGCTGCTGCACCGCAGAAGGATAGTTATTGACCATAAGCATTGATTTTTTATTGCCACACGACGACAAATCGTTGTGAAAATTTTTGCCGTTCGTGCGGAAGGTTTGATTATAAATGACGATACCAAAATTACAATATTTTATTGTATTGTCAAAATTATACAATCCCGCCTATAAGCCATATTTACAGCACAAATTTCGCCCTATTAAATTGTTATATAGCAGACATTTAATAATATACAAAAGTCTATTTTGGCATTAAACGCACTGAAAACAGCCTAAAAGTCGTTGCTAAATCTTGCAAAAACCGATGTAAAAAACTGCAAAATTGATTCGTATCGAACACTATAACGCCCTTTTGTGATAGTGCAAAATTGACCAATTTCGCACTCCACACACCTCATCTCTCAAAAAGCCATCTGAAACATCTCGCCAAAATTCCCCGAAATGCCCTAAAAATCACCACGAAAATCACTTCTCGCAAACTCCCCCGCCACCGCCAAAAGACGAAACTACTCCTCTTCCATACAGGCAAAAAAAGGCGACAACCACCTCGTCGGTAGCTGTCGCCTTCAAATCTAATCGGCGAAACGATATAGGCCGAACGGCTGTTTAGTGGTGCTGCGGAGCCTCCTGCGGGAGTGTTTTATTCAAGAGCACACAACCGATAACGGCCGAGATTACAGAGCCTATCAGCACGCCCAATTTGGCCTCGCCGAGCAACGCTGCGCCCTCTGCGCCAAGCCCCGCATACGAGAGGTCGGCAATAAACATCGACACCGTAAATCCGATACCGCAGACAACGCAAACACTTGCAAAGGCCCTCCACGAGGCACCCGCAGGCAGCGTAACGATACCCAGACGTACCGCAAGCCACGAGAACGAAAATACACCAACGAACTTACCGATAACAAGACCAAGCATCACCGCCAGACCTACGCCCGAGAATAGGCCCTCAAGGCTCATCTGCGAAAGATCTACACCCGCATTGGCAAAGGCAAAAAGTGGAATCACGATGTAATTGATCGGCGCGTGGAGTGTATCTTCAAGGTCTTGAAGCGGGCTGATCATCTTATCGGCTGCCGATTCGATACTTTTGAGCGTGTGGATCTGATCGTTGGTCAGCACGATTGTATTGTGCAACTTATCGATCTCGATAACGGGGAATTTATTGACATTGTTACGAATACGTTCGAGGTAGTGTCCCGTACCCATTTTCAGCGTTGCAGGGATGCAGAACGCCACAATCACACCCGCAATCGTCGAGTGGATGCCCGAATTGAGCATCATATACCACAACACCAGACCGATGGCAAGATAGAAGGTTTTTCGGCGGATTTTTGCCACATTTCCGACAATCAGAACACCCACACACAATGCTGCCAGAGCCAAGAACATCAGATTGATATCCGACGAATAGAAGAGTGCGATTACGATAATGCCACCGAGGTCATCGGCAACGGCAAGGGCCGCAAGAAACATCTTCAAACCGATTGGCACACGCGTTTTGAACACAGCCAGAATACCCAACGAGAAGGCGATATCGGTCGCCATCGGGATAGCCATACCGCGCTGCATCGCGGCGCTGTCGGGACATACGAGCCAAAAGACCAAGACGGGAATCAACATACCTCCGCAGGCTCCGATAATCGGCAACAGGGCTTTATCCATCGACGAAAGTTCGCCCACCTTGATCTCGCGTTTAATTTCAAGACCGACCGAGAGGAAGAAGATCGCCATCAGGAAGTCGTTGATCATCTGACCGAGCGAGATGGCGTGGCCGTTATGGCTGAAAAAGTTGAACTCGCCGACCGACAGACTGATTGGATTCTGCCACAACGCGAAGTACCACTCTTTAATATTCGGGATATTGGCACAAATAAGTGCAAGTACGGTGAAAAATATCAAGACGACGCTCGACGATGCGTGTCGTTTGAATTTGCTCAAAAAACTATAATTCATCTCTTTCGTTTTTGTCTGTTTCGGGCGGCAAAGTTACAAACAAAATCCTCTCGCTATCCACCTCTACCGCATATTTTCGCACATCAAACCATATGCCGCCGAAGAAAAACAAAAAAGCGACTGCCAAATGACAGTCGCTCGTGCGGATAAAGGGACTCGAACCCCCACGCCTCTCGGCATCAGATCCTAAGTCTGACGTGGCTACCAATTACACCATATCCGCATAAGATCGCACAAAGGTAGTAATTATTTTTTGAACTCCAAAAATTCGCTCATCAGTTAGTTGCCGTGCGCATTGCTGGCCGCATCGCCGACATACTCGCACGTAGGCATTTAGCCGATCAGTGAAATCACTGTAAGGCCCACCAGCGCGAGATAGACAACCATCGAAAAGCGACCCTCGGCACGCACAAAGAGTAGCGGCATTGATACCGAAAGCGGCAACGACAGCAGCAGCCACGTGCAGCAATCCGACCCTTGGGCCAACGACGAAGAGAGGATCAGCAGAGCCAGCAGAACATAGAATATATGTATGCGGCGCGACTTGAATTTCAGTGCGCCCAGCTCGATCAGATAGACTCCGAGCGACATCAGCACCACAAAGAGCACTGCGCCCATTGCCAGCAGGTCCAACAGATTTGCACCGCCGAAGAGTGTATATCCCGATGCGGTTGTTGCAGCGGCGACCATTCGCTCGACCACGTAGCCGAAGTCGTAGCCCATACCCCACCAGATATACGAGGTCATCAGCACGGGCAGGCAGATACCGACAATTGCCACCACTACCTCACGCACAGGGCGGCGGAAGAGGAATATCACTGCGGGCAGGGCCAACATAACCGTTGCGGCAGGGGCATAGAGCAATGGCACAAGACCGAGGAAGAAGGCTCCTCGGAAGGTCGCTCCGAAGGCGTAACTGCGTTTGAAGCCCGCCTCGAAATTGCGACACGCAAGTAGCAGAGCGAGCATCGTTGCCCAACTACGCAGCCACTCCTCGCAGCCGAACAGGCAGCACGAGCAGAGCGAGAACATCACCATTGCGATAAACGTGCGCACGCCATAGAGTTCATAGCGCACCGACGAGCGCGTAACCAGATATGCCGACGAGATTGCCGTCATAAAGACCGCCACAACCGACCAGCCGCGATGTGCCCTCTGAAACGTCGCAAGAAGCTCTCCCAGAGGCGTTTCAACCGATAGTGCAGGCAGCTCGACCGAGTATGGCAGACGGAACATAAGTCCCAACACCGTCAGCGCAAGCGACGTTGCCAATGTCAGCAGCAGCGGCTGGCCCGTTATGTTTATTTTATTGCTCACGCTTTTTCCTCTCTTTTGCTTGCTTCTGTAATCAAAAAAGCGGTCCGCCCGTTACCTCAATAGCAACTAACGAACCGCCTAAATTTCACACCACGCGGAATTACTCCTTGCCGTAGCGCATTACATCCTGACCAATGTCGCGACGGCAATACTTGCCTTCGTAGTTGATCTCGTCGATCGCGCCGTAGCTCTTCGCCAATGCCGAAGGGATATCCTCCGCCAACGAGGTTACAGCCAACACGCGACCGCCCGATGTGAGCGTCTTGCCCGCTTTGGCAGCCGTACCTGCGTGATAGATCTTCGTGCCTTCGGGCGTTGCAAGATCCAGACCGCTGATCTCCTTGCCCTTCTCGTAGGCCTCGGGATAGCCGCCCGACACGCAGACAACCGTAATGGCAGTGCGAGGATCAATGCGCAGATTGCACTCGTCGAGCTGACCGAAGGCGATACCCTCGAAGAGCTCCATAATATCGCTCTCGATACGGGGCAGCACAACCTCGGTTTCGGGGTCGCCCATACGTACGTTATACTCAATCACATAGGGATCGCCACCGCAGTTCATCAAACCGATGAAGATAAAGCCGTGATAGTCGATCTTGTCTGCCTCCAAGCCGGCAACGGTCGGGCGCACGATGCGCTCCTCAACCTTGCGCATAAACTCCTCGTCGGCAAACGGAACAGGCGAAACGGCACCCATACCGCCCGTATTCAGACCTGTATCGCCCTCGCCGATGCGCTTGTAGTCCTTCGCAACGGGCAGGATCTTATAGTTTTTGCCATCGGTAGCGACAAATACCGAGCACTCAATACCACTCAAATACTCCTCAATGACCACACGAGCACCCGCCTTGCCGAACTTACCGTCGAACATCTGCTCCAACTCGCGGCGAGCCTCCTCCAGCTCGTCGAGAATAACCACACCCTTACCTGCTGCCAGGCCGTCAGCCTTCAACACATAGGGGGGACGCAGCGTGCGCAGGAACTCAACGGCCTCCTCAACTTCGCCCTTGCCGAATGAACGGTAAGCGGCCGTGGGGACATTGTGGCGCATCATAAATGCCTTGGCATACTCCTTACTACCCTCCAAACGGGCACCTTCGCCCGAAGGTCCGATTACGGGGATATGATAGATCTCGCTATCGCTGTGGAAGAAATCGACCACGCCGCGCACCAGCGGATCTTCGGGACCCACCACGACGAGGTTGATATTATTACGCAGTACGAACTGCTTCACCGTACCGAAATCGGTCGGCGAGATCTCGACATTCGTACCTTCGAGCGCAGTACCGGCATTACCCGGTGCGATATAAAGATTTGCTGTGCGGGGACTACGTGCAATGCTGTGAGCAAATGCGTGTTCGCGGCCACCCGATCCGAGCAGCAAGACATTGACTTTTTGTGGCAATTTCATAGTTTTGAATTTCTCCGTTTGGACAAAGATACCAATAATTCTCGTTCTTGCAAAATATCGGGCTTTGAATTTCAAAATCGCTTTGGCGAAAACGCAGATTTCATCACACAGCCTTGCCCGCGCGCAACCAAAATCCGCCTGCCCAACGTATATACTATGCGTAGTGGCAAAAATGGAGAAACAGGACTATATGGGTTTGTGAATTATGATGTTTTTTATATATTTGCGATATAATCACAAATGCACCTAAAAATGAAACGACTGACACTTTCGATTTTGGCGATTTTGGCATTTGCCACCGCCGCAGCCCAAGAGCCAGCAACCAAGCGACACGGATACCGCGACAACGAGGGGTGGATGTTGCGTGGCAAGGTTAAGCACGTCGCAGAAGAGAACTTCTATGCAAGCAAAACGTCGGCGAGTAGCGAGATCGTGTTTGATTTCAACCGCGCAGGCGATGTGGTTCGTGAGCAGTATCTCTATTCGAGCGATCCCTCGTCGAACCAAAATGGCGTGATCTACTACACCTACGACCAGCGTGGCAACTGCATCGAGAGGTATCACCCTACGGGCAAAACCCGATTCGTTGTTCCCGTGCGAACGGTCTGCAAGTATGACGAGCGCGGGCTACCCGCAGAGGGTTACGAGGTGTATAGCGATAGTAGTGTGCATAACTACGTCGCATACAAACACAATCGTAAAGGTCAGAAAATCAGAGAGTACGGCGGCACGTTCAATCTCGGACATAGAGCGGCGGTGGAGTCCTATCCCAAAATTCGATATAAATATGACGCGGCGGGTAACTGCGTGAAAAAGATCGTTTACGACGGAAAGGGTAAGGTTGATGAAAAGACAAAGATGCGCTACGACAAACAGAACCGTCTGGTTGATGAACGCCGAAATTCGCACCGCAAGGATATGAAGTTGCGCCACCTGCGTCGCACAAAGGCTGTGATTTTCGATTATACACCCCACCAACGCAATACCTACCGCTACGACGAGCGCGGCAACTGTATCGAGCAGATTTCATACTTCCCCGTCGAAGACATTCGCGCCACAACCACCTACAAATTCGACCAGATGGATAATTGCGTTGAGGAGCGTTTTCGTCAGGAACGGGGCGATAGCCTGCTCCGCCAATCTCTCGTTCAGACTCGCTATGAGTACGATGCGCAGGGTAATTGGATCAAGCGCACCGAATTCTTCGAGCACAAAGGCGAGTTCCGTCCCACGTTCATTATTCTCCGCGAGATCAGCTACTACGAATAACTCTCGAAAACGAGTATTCGCCGAGTGGTGCAAAGAGATAGCAAAACGTGCCCCAAATGGCGTGCGATTTCGAAGAAATCGTCCACCTTCGCAGGCTCGCCCTTCGGGCGACCGCCCCAACCCGCGAAGGTGCACCCCCAGCTGCCGAACTTCAATTAAATAGAAACAAAGAAAAACCCATTTTCGTGATTTTTTCGTATATTTGCGAGGAGTTCAACCGATGATAATAATCGAAAAAGTATATAACCACCTATGTTTTTGGAAAATGCCAGCCGCAAAGGCTATATCGAGGTGATCTGCGGATCGATGTTCTCGGGCAAGACCGAGGAGTTGATCCGTCGCCTCAAACGCGCAAAGTTCGCAAATCAGCGCGTCGAAATCTTCAAGCCCAAGATCGATGTGCGCTACTCTGACGAGGATGTTGTGTCGCACGACAGCAACGCTATTCGCTCAACGCCCGTCGATTCGTCGGGTAACATCCTGCTGATGTCGGCCGATGTCGATGTTGTGGGTATCGACGAAGCGCAGTTCTTCGATCAGAATCTGGTCGAGGTGTGCCGTCAGTTGGCCGATAATGGTGTGCGTGTGATCGTTGCGGGTCTGGATATGGACTATCGCGGTGTGCCGTTTGGTCCGATGCCTGCACTGATGGCTACGGCGGAGTATGTTACCAAGGTACATGCAATCTGCGTGCGTTGTGGCAATCTGGCGCACCATTCGCACCGCTTAACCGCTGACAGCAAGCTCGTTATGCTCGGCGAAAAGGACACCTACGAGCCTATCTGCCGCCACTGCTTCCGCGAACTTTACAATAAAGAGAAGTAGGTTTTTTCGCCATCTAAAAATTAAAGCCGCACCCTCGGGATGCGGCTTTTTCTTTATATTGCAAATTGCAACCACCTACTTCCAGCCTGTCAGCTTGGAAAGTCCATCGATGACGTACTTCGACATCTTCGCCTGACCATTACGATTGGGGTGGTATGATGCGCCATAGTCCGTCTTGTAGTCATAGATATCACTCGGGATTTGGACCATTGCCGTATTGGGTATTGTCGCAACCATCTCCTTCACGCACTCCACAGCCGAGGCCGAATGTATGACGCACAAAATGGGCAGCTGATCGTTGCCCCACTCCGCGCGCAAACGCTCGATAAATGCGCGATAGCCATCGGCAAATTGCTCCGCAGTAGGACGATTAGGTTTGCTGAAATCGTTGGTACTCAATGCAATGACAAGAGCATCAGGACGATACGAACTCTTGCGGAAATTCCACTTGGAGTTAAGGTCATTATCATAGAGATAGAACGCACGCGAGCTCATCGTATATTTGGGATTGGAGGTCTGCTCCTCATCGCCATAGTTGCGCACCAGACCGCAACCCGAATGTGCAATGAGCGTGTAGTCCGCGCCAAAACGCTCGGCAGTCATTGCTGCGTATGTATAACGGCAATTCTCGGTCTCGGCAGTGAAGGGGTCGCTGGGGTTGGTGCCCTCGGTTCCATAGCCACAGGTATAGGAGTCGCCATAGAATTCGATGTGGCGTGAGGGTTTCAAATCATCGGTCGGAAGCAGTGTGCCGTTGGTCGTGATCGCGTGCAACGTAATGCGGCCCAAATCGCCCTCGGTCGCCTTCTGAATTCGGATCAGGTGCTCACCATCGGCATTGGGGACATCGTAAAGCACATATTTGGCACGACTCTTTTTCGTAACAAGTTTTGGTTGTTCCCTGCCATCGATCCACAAATTCAGGTAGTTACGGCCCGTATCACTCATTTCGAGCATCAAATAACTGCCACGAAAACGGATGTCGAGATAGACTCCGCACCAATCAAACGAGATCGAACCATCGCTGGCAGCGGCCGTACGACCCACTACGCGAGTAGGCGAAGCGGTGATCGAAGAGGATGTATAGATAGGTTCCGGATTAACAGGTTCCGGATCCTCGCACCCGACAAACAGCGCACATAAAAGCGCCCAAAAGAACAGTCGTTTCATCACGGAATTTTTTTATATATATTTTAATTATATTTAATCAAAAAAAATTGTGAATTGTGAATTGTGAATTTACAAAACTTCGGCGACGGTGAATGTACTGCCACCGACAAAAATCGCATCCTCATCGGTCGCCAATGCCTTCGCGTGAGCGAGAGCCTCGCGCACTCCGCGCACCACTTCGCCCTGCAAACCGACCGCCATAGCCTCACGAGCCAACTCCTCGGCATCCAACGCGCGCGAAATCGCCGCCTGCGTAAAGATGTAGTGTGCCTTGCGCGGCAGAAGGGGCAGAACAGCCGCCAAATCTTTCTCGCGCACAACGCCCAAAACGAAATATAACTTATTGCAAGTCAGACGCTCCAACTGCTCGGTAACATATCGCAGACCGTGCGCATTGTGGCCCGTATCGCACATCACCAAAGGTCGCTCACCGAGCTTTTGCCAACGCCCCTGCAACCCCGTCGTGGCAGCCGCCGAACGACAGCCCTCGATCAGTGCGCGGGTCGAAATCGAGATAGGCGTACGGCGGTGCATAACCTCCAACGCTCCGAGCGCAGTGATGATATTTCGACGCTGGTACTCGCCTCCGAGGTCGATATCGAGGCTGAACTCGCGACCATCAGCCTCGCGGCGCACCGCGAAGCGACTGCCACACTCGTTACACTCGCCAGAAAGCAGCGTGAAAAGACGCTCGGCCTTGTAGAGCTCCGCGCGATTTTCGCCGGCTACACGTGCAAAAACCTCGTCAGTCGCAGGGTCGCTCTCACCGATTACCACAGGCACTTCGGGCTTGATGATACCCGCCTTCTCGGTGGCAATTTCGGTGAGCGTCGAGCCGAGTAAGTCGGTGTGATCCAGACCGATATTGGTAATAACCGATACCAATGGCGTGATTATGTTCGTCGCATCAAGGCGACCTCCAAGACCCGTTTCGATGACCGCCACCTCGACACCCTCGCGACTGAAATGGTCGAATGCCATCGCCGCCGTCATCTCGAAAAACGAGAGCCCGATGCGCTCCATTGCCGAGCGATGCGTAGCGACAAATTCGACTACCTCGCGCTCCGAAATCTGCTCCCCCTCGACTCGAATTCGCTCGCGGAAATCGTGCAGATGGGGCGAGGTGAAGAGTCCCGTTCTAAAACCTGCCGACTGCAACACCGAAGCAATCAAGTGCGAGGTCGAGCCCTTGCCGTTGGTACCCGCAACGTGGATCGTGGCGTAGTGGCGGTGCGGACGACCGAGGTAGGTCATAAACTCCTCGATGCGTTCCAAACCGGGCTTATAAGCATCGCTGCCCGCATCCTGAAACGAGCGCAACGACGAGTAGAGATATTCGAGTGTTTGAGCGTAGTTCATTCTTCTTTGGGGGCTTTAATCGACAAGGTGGTTGCGACGGCGAACACGGTAGGCGATATAGTATAACGTGCAGAGCAACAGCAGATAACAACACAGACGAGCCACATAATCGCCATAGCGCGTGTAGAGCGTCAGACGTGTGCAGACGGGCACCTCGGCCGTAAGTACGCCGCGCTCGTCCCAACCTATCGACGAGATCACGCGACCCTGCGGATCGATAAATCCCGAAATGCCCGTATTGGCACTTCGAGCCACGCTGCGGCGGGTCTCGATGGCGCGCAGGCGCGAGTAAGAGAAGTGTTGGCGATGGCCGTTTGTCTTGCCCCACCAGCCGTCGTTGGTGATCACCGACATCACCTTCGCACCGCGACGCACAAATTCCGAATAGAACTCGCCATAGACCGACTCGTAGCAAATTGCAACACCAATCGGGAGCTCCTCCGAACCGAAATTTTTGGGGGCGGGATCAACGCCGAGCTGTCCCGACGAGCCGCCCAACTCGACAATAAGTCCGGAGATGAACGACATCAACTTCGGATAGGGCACCTTCTCGGCTCCGACCACCAATTTTATCTTATGACGTACATCGAACTCGCCTTGCGGCGCAAATTCCAACGCCGTATTATAGACATCGTAACGCATCATTCCGCGCATACGTGCAGTTGCCGAAGCGGCCACGCCCATAGGATACATACGCAACGTGCTTGCGCCCGTAATCACCGATCCGTCAGTCAGATGCGACTCCTGCACCGAGCGCATATTATGGATTGCCGCCGCCGACCAATCATTCTCCCAAATCGCACTATTGGCACCCAAAGCCGTCTCGGGAAGCAGCACAAAACGACTATCCGAGGGACACTGCTCGATAAGTGCGCGGAAGATCGAGTCCTGAATTTCATCGGGAAGATCAAACTTCTCATCAATCGGGAAGCAGGCAAAATTGGGTTGCACAACGCTGATTTTGACCCTCTCGTCGCACTCCTTCGCACCAAGCAACATCGCTACCGACACCGCAACGGGCACCACCGCAACCGCCACGCCTGCCACTGCACGGCGCACCGAGCGCGCACGTAATGCCTCGAAAAAGAGGATGTTACAGATAAGCACCCAGAGCGAACCGCCAAACACACCCGTAAATTCGTACCACTGCACCGCCCAAATGTCGGTTGCAAAGCCATTGCCCAACGCCAACCAGGGGAACGAGGCCTCGGTGGTGAGGTAGAAGTACTCCAACGCGATCCACGCACCAACGAGTGAGCAGTATGCCAACGATCGCGGAGCGCGCTTGCTGACAAAGTGGTAAAAGAGCACTGCGAGTGAAGGCAGTAACGCCGTAACGATGATTGCTACAACCGCGCCTACGGGGGTCGAATTCCATATCCACCAGCAGGTTATGACGGCCCAGAGGAGCATCGCGAGGGTTGTCCAACCAGCCATACGCCAGAACGATCGGCGCGAATCGTCGTAGCTGGCCGAGATTATCAATAGCGGTACCAATGCCACCAAAAGTGTCAATCCCGTTCCGCGCAACCAACCCGACGAGAGCATCAACACCGTCAGAGCGACCAACAAAAATCTATTTCGAATCAAGTTTTGCATTTTTCCGTGTGATTTTATCTGCAAAGATAGAAGATATTTACTATTTTTGCACTTTATAACCTCTGTTTTTAATACAAGTATTAAAAGCGAGGGGCGGAGTTGGCGCATTTAAGGTCGAAACCGACGGCCGAAATGCCACACTTCGAAGAGAGTAACAACGAAATTACCGAAGATAGATATACTATGTGGTATGATATGATTTTCAGAGGATTGCTGGTCGGATTGGCCTCATCGATTACGGTCGGACCGGTGGCTGTTCTCTGTATGCAGCGCACGTTGAGCAAATCGCGACAATCGGGATTGGCCTCGGGCGTGGGCGTGGCCTGCGCCGACACGTTGATGGCAACGGTGGCATACTTCTGCTACTCGATGTTGCAATCGTGGCTCGACCAATATGCCGTTGTGATGCGTGTGGCCTGCGGAATTATGGTCGTGGTGGTGGGTGTATATATCTACCTCCAAAATCCTGTAACGCAGATACGCCGCAACCGCGCTGGCAAGAGCGACCTCTGGCAGGATTTCGGCTCGATGTTCGGCTTTACGCTGGCTAACCTGCTGATGATCATTCCCTACATCTTCGTCTTCTTCGGAATGTTCAGCGTCGAGACCACCGACACCCTATCGATAAACACACTGCTGCTCGGAGCATTGACTCTGGCGGGATTTTTCGGTGGTGCAGTGTCGTGGTGGTTCTGCCTTACGGCTCTTATCAGCATCTTCCGCAACCGCTTCCGCCCGCGACACATGCTTTGGATAAACCGCATCGCAGGCTGCCTGATCACGACGCTGGGAGTCTATACCATCATCTCTACATTCATTAAAATTCTTCCTAACTAACAGAAGATCATCAAACTATGACTACACAAACAACAAAAAATAGTCGCCGCCGCCTGACTATCGCTGTCGATGGTTTCTCGTCGTGTGGCAAGAGCACCTTCGCAAAGGCGCTGGCTGCACGCTTCGGATACATCTTTGTCGATACGGGCGCAATGTATCGCGCAGTAACCCTCTTCGCCCTCGAAAATGGAGCCATCCGTTCGGGTATCGTCGATGATGAGGCTCTGATCGCGCTGCTACCCAAGATCGATATCGCCTTCCGCTTCAACCCCAAGCGCGGAGCGAGCGACATCTATGTCAATGGCGATTTGGTCGAGGGTAAGATCCGCACGATCGAGGTGAGCAACTGCGTCAGCAGCGTCAGCTCGATTGGCGAGGTGCGCGAGAAGCTGGTTGCAATGCAGCAGCAGATGGGTCGCAACAAGGGTATCGTGATGGATGGTCGCGATATCGGCACAGTGGTTTTCCCCGATGCCGAGATCAAGATCTTTATGACGGCCGACCCGGCGGTGCGCGCCCAGCGTCGCTACGACGAGCTGACTGCAAAGGGCGAACAGGTGTCGCTCTCGGAGATCGAGGAGAATGTTCGTTCGCGCGACATTGCCGATCAGAATCGCGCCATCAGCCCTCTGCGCAAGGCTGACGATGCGGTGGTGCTCGACAACAGCTATATGTCGATTGACGACCAGATGGTTTGGTTCGACGAAAAATTTGGCAACCTGTTTGCGAATTCACAATTATAGTTCGAAAAACTGCAAAGACAAACAATTGAGAATGAAAGTTCTTATCGACGATAATTCGGGTTTTTGCTTCGGCGTTGTGCGTGCCATTTCGCGGGCCGAGGAGGCTCTCGCCGAGGGCGATACGGTCTATTCATTGGGCGATATCGTTCATAACCGCGTCGAGGTACAGCGACTTGAAAGGCTTGGTTTGCAGACCGTTACCCACGCCGATATGGAGCAGTTGGGTGGTCGTCGCCTCTTTATTCGCGCACACGGTGAGCCACCAACGACATACGCCGAGGCGAAGCGTCTGGGTATCGAGGTTATCGATGCGACCTGCCCCGTCGTTGCCGCCCTGCAAGGCAAGGTTAAGCGTGCGCACGAAAAGATGCAAAGCGTTGGTGGTCAGGTCGTTCTGCTGGGCAAGCACGGCCACGCCGAGGTTGTCGGACTGACCGGACAGGTCGAGGATCGCGTGATCGTTGTCGAGAAGGAGAGCGACTTGGAGCAGGTCGATTTCTCGCGACCGATCTACTTCCTCTCGCAGACCACGCAGAGCCGCGCCCTCTTTGAGCACATCTTGGAGATTATGCACCAACGTGCCGCCGACCCCTCGCAGATCGAGGCGATGGATACCATTTGCGGACAGGTGGCAGGGCGCGAGGAGCGACTCTCGGAGTTTGCCCGTTCGGTCGATCGCGTTGTCTTTGTCTGCGGTCGCAAGAGTTCGAACGGCAAGGTGCTCTTCGAGGTGTGTCGAAAGGCTAATCCGCAGAGTTTCAACATCGAGGAAGCTTCGGAGTTGCAGGCAGAATGGCTCGCAGGGGCCGAGAGCGTCGGTATTTGCGGTGCAACCTCAACGCCAAAATGGCTGATGCAGCAGGTGGCGGACTATATTGAGAATTCACAATTCACGATTCACGATTCACAATTATAGTTTGTCGCGAAGGAAAACCAATTTTGCTTTTTGAATTTTGAATAATAAAAGATATGAGAACGGACAGATATTTGATTAGAGCAGTGAAATATTTTCTGCTTTTGATCGTTTTGATCGTGGTACTTTATGCGCTGGCATACTATTTCGAGGGTACACCGATGAGTGTCGAGGAGTATGTCGCGATGTTGGTTGCAGATCCACGTGCAAAGTGGTTGCTGCCCGTCTTTGCGGTGCTGGCATTGGCTTATCCCGCTTTCGGATATATGACTCGTTCGTTGCCTATCTCACTCACTACCAACCGTGTAGGTGTCGATGCAGCGATGCGTGCGTGCGAATTTGAGGCGGCGGGTGAGCGCGATGGCGTACTGTTGTATCGTGCAACGTCGGCGGCACGTCGTGCCCGTCTGCTGTGGGAAGACGAATTGGAGGTTTGGTCGGAGGGCGATCGAACGGTGATTCGAGGCCATCGTGCAGCGGTGGTGCAGGTGATCTATCGCTCGGAAATGTATATGCGTAAAGAGAATGGCGAAGAGATTTAATTCGATGAAATTTAACAAAATAGCACGTCGCGGAGCCATCGCTTCGGCGGGTGTGGCGGGGGCTGTGATCCTCACCGCATCTGTAACCAACGACTTTGGCCTGGGGCGAAATATCGAGATTCTGATCAATATGATGCGCGAGTTGAGCGTACTCTATGTTGATGAGATCAAACCTGAAGATCTGCTGAAAAATGGCGCGGCGGGAATGACCTCGGAGCTTGATCCCTATACGGCCTATATGCCCGAGGAGGAGGTCGAGGAGTTCGAGATGCTGACACGCGGCAAGTATGGTGGCGTGGGCTCGCTCATCCGCCAAAAGGGTGAGTATGTGCGTTTTGCCGAGCCTTATCGCGGCTTTCCGGCCGATCGTGCAGGTATCAAGATCGGCGACCGCATCCTCGAAATCGACGGTGAGTCGGCAAAGGGTATGTCGGTCGATCAGATCAGCCGCCGCTTGAAGGGCGACCCCGGTACGGAGGTGCGACTGAAAGTGGGTCGTCTGGTCGATGACAGCGTGATGGACCTCACTCTGCGCCGCGAGCGCATCTCGATTTCGGGTGTTCCCTATGCCGGTTGGCTCAACGACTCGATCGCCTATATCGAACATAACGATTTCAGCGAGGGCTGTGCGGCCGATCTGCGCCGCGAGTTGATGCGTCTGCGCGAGACGGGTCGCCTGCGCGGCTTGGTGCTCGACTATCGCAGCAATGGCGGCGGCATTGTGCAGGAGGCGGTCGATATCCTCTCGATGTTCCTGCCCAAAGGGAGCGAGGTACTGAAAATGAAGGGTCGCTACGACTATATGGATGCGACCTACCACACCGATAAGGAGCCAATTGACACCCAACTGCCGATCGTGGTGCTGACAAACAGCGGCTCGGCCTCGGCTGCCGAGATCGTGGCGGGAGCGTTGCAGGATATGGATCGCGCCGTATTGATGGGTCGCCGCACCTTTGGCAAGGGATTGGTGCAATCGACCCGCGATGTCGGCTACGGAGCATATTTGAAGGTTACAACGGCAAAATATTATATGCCGAGTGGTCGCTGTATTCAGGCTATCGACTACGCCCACCGCAACGAAGACGGCTCGGTCGATTATGTGCCCGACTCGCTCATTCGCGAATTCACTACACGTGGCGGTCGCAAGGTCTATGACGGTGGTGGCGTGATGCCCGACGTGGTGCGCGAGGCGGAGTATGCGACCCGATTTGTGATGACCATCTATGCCGAGGGTCATATCGAGGACTTTGCCGACGACTATGCGAAGCGCAACGACAAGCGTCTGCAAAAGATCGATCCGAAGAGATTCTCGATCAGCGATAGCGACTTCGAGGATTTCGTTGAGATGATGAAGGGTCGCCAGACATCGTACCGCACCCAGAGCAGTCAGTATGCCGATGTTGTTCGTCGCGCGGCAGAGCAGGAGCGTCAGGACTCGACCCTGCTGGCCGAGATACGCCAATTGGAGAAGCGACTCGAAGGCGATATGGAGGCACACCTGCGCCGCAATCGCGCCGAGATTTTCGATGCGATCAACACGCAGATCATTCTTCGCTATCGCTACTCGGAGGGCGTTAAGCTCTACAATCTGCGCAAGGACCGCGACGTAGCAGCGGCAGTCGAGCTGTTGGGCAACCTCGCAGAGTATCACCGAATACTCACCGAGCAGGATACCGAGCGTCAGCACAAACGAGATTAACCGAACACTCAAAAACGACAACCCACGATGAAACGCCTCTCGAAGATATTTACCTTCCGCCACCGAATGATTGTGATCGTTCTGGGTCTGATCATTGCGTGCGGATCGCTCTTCTTCACCTCGAAGATGGCGCAGTCGCTCCGCGAGAAGGAGCAGCACGATGTGCAAATATGGGCGATGGCAATGGAGCGCAGTGGCAATTCGAGCATCTTTGTCAATGGCGACCCGCTGATGGAGCAGATCATTTCGGGCCGCAACAACATTCCGTTGATCATCACCGACCACAATCTGCGCGTGTTGGAGTCGCACCTGATCCCCAACAATGTGATCAACCATCCCGATCTGTTGCGCGAAAAGATCGACCAACTGTCGGACAAGAATTCGCCCATCGTAATCCGCAACCGCTGGAATGCCCAAGATAACATCTATATCTTCTACGGCGAGTCGCGCCTGTTGCGCACGCTCTACTACTTCCCGCTGGTACAGCTGACCGTCATCGTGATCTTCATTCTGTTCGGATATATCGCATTCAGTTCCTCGAAGCAGGATGAGCAAAACCGCGTCTGGATCGGCCTGGCAAAGGAGACAGCACACCAACTCGGCACACCCACCTCGTCGCTACTCGGCTGGATCGAGTATCTACGTTCGCAGGATGTCGATCAAACGGCTGTCGATGAGATGAATAAGGATCTTACCCACCTGATGAAGATCGTCGATCGTTTCTCGAAGATCGGCTCCGAGACCGTTTTGGCAGCGGCCAACATCAACGAGGTTGTGGGTAGCTGTGTAATGTATTTCCGCACACGTATTCCGCGAAACGTGTCGCTCGACTATAATGGTTTGGCAACAGCCCCCGTGCAGGCGATGATCAACACCGCGCTCTTCGAGTGGGTGGTTGAGAATCTGATGAAGAACTCGCTCGACGCGCTGCAAGGTCAGGGTCGCATCTCGGTTACGATCTCCTCGTCGGCCGAGCAGGTCTTTGTCGATGTGCGCGATACGGGTAAGGGTATCGCCCGCAGCAATTGGAAGCGCATCTTCGAGCCCGGTTTCACCACAAAGACACGCGGCTGGGGTCTGGGACTCTCGCTCAGCCGCCGCATCATCGAGGAGTACCACAAAGGTCGCATCGCAGTTGTCGAGTCCGAGATTGGCAAGGGTACCACGATACGCATCGCCCTGCGCCGAATATATGAATAGCGCAAAGGCAGGTACAAGTGAAACGAGAAAAACGCAACAAACAAAGTGATTCAACACGATACTATATATAATAATGTAGCGAATGTAGCGGCAGACAATGTGCCGGCGGTGGCCGATTTCACTCGCCCTGCGGAGTTCGATTTCGAGGCTCTGGGCGAGATGTTGGTGCGCACCGACAGCGTGATGTACCGCCAGATGCCGAGCGAGGAGATGCTTACGGCCGAGGCGCAGGCGATCTACGGTCCCCTGACCGAGAGCGTTGCTCCGCGCGAACACGACCGCACGGCGGCCAATTCACCCCTGACCGCATCGGCAGGCTTTCAGTTGGCAGTGGTCATTCTGTTGTTGCTCTACGTAATGTTGGTCTATCGTTTCCGCAGCGATATTATCGAGGTCTTTACCAACCGCAAGTCGCTCACCGAGGAGCTTGAACACTCCGGACAAGGCAGTGTCTATGCCCGCTTTTTCACGACAACCGTGGGTGTCGGATTTCTGCTCCTTGCCATTATGATTGTCAAGGGTGCGGATTTGAGCCAGCAGATGGCCACACTCGACATTCGCCCCTGGATTGCCTCGCTTGCAGTGCCGACGGTGATTATAACCACGGCGATTGTCGTAGTGGTGCAAGTGGCTCTGTTATGGCTGATTGGGCGCGTGGCGATGTGCGAATATATCACCTCTCAATTGCTCCGATTACGCAAAATTTGCTTCTCAATTTTCACAATTTCGTGCGCTCCGGCCGTTTTACTCTACTCTTTAAGCGAAATTGGTGATGCAAATTTACTTTTGTATATTATTGGTTTTGAAGTAGTTACACTTTTTGCGGTCTTTTTATACGAAACTTACGTCTTGTTTGCGGTCAAAAAAATTTCTGTTTTGCATTGGATTTTGTACCTTTGCGCCGTCGAATTATTCCCTGTCAGTCTGATAGTTTTGACTGCAATACGAGAATTTTAATAGAAATGAGCATTAAGAAAATTTTGGTTTCCCAGCCGCAACCGGCTATTATCGAAAAATCACCGTTCTTTGAAATCGTACGCAAGCATAAGGTAGAAATCAACTACAACCCCTTCAACCGCGTTCAAGGCGTGAGCCTCAAAGAGTTCAGGGGTCAGCGCGTAGAGATCCTCACTCATACAGCAGTTATCTTCACCAGCCGTACAACGGTCGATAGCTTCTTCCGCATCTGCGAGGAGGCTCGTATCACCGTTCCCGAAACGATGAAATATATCTGCCAGACCGAGGCCGTTGCTCTCTATCTGCAAAAGTATATCATCTACCGCAAGCGTAAGATCTTCTTCGCCGACGGCTCATTTACCAACTTCTTGGAGCTCATCATCAAGCACAAGGACGAGAAGTATCTGCTCACATTGAGCGAACCCCATAAGCCCGAGTTGCCCGAGGCACTCGACCGCCTCAACCTCAATGTCGATAAGGTGATCCTGGCAAAGACCGTACATACCGACGTGTCGAAGTTGCCCCTCGCCGAGTTTGATATGGTGGCACTCTACACTCCGTCGGATGTAGCAGCATTCAAGGAGGCTTACGAGGGTAAGAGCTATCCCCGCGTAGCAACTTTTGGCGATGCAACCGCACGTGCCGCAGTCGCTTCGGGTCTTACGATCAGCGTAATGGCTCCCACCCCTGCAGCACCGTCGATGACCAAAGCGATCGACATCTATCTGGGCAAGTTGGCTGCAGGTGAGGAGATTGCGCCCGTAGAGTTGGGCGAGGAGGATACCCACGAGGATTTCATCCGCACACAGCAGACAAAGTTGGCAAAGAAGACTCGCGCACGTAAAGGCACTGCAACTGCCACCGCAAAGGGCGCAACAAAGAGCTCTGCAAAGGATAGCGCGAAGGCTTCAACCACCAAGAAGACAACTGCAACAAAGGCCACTGCGACCAAGAAGGCTGCCACCACAACCAAGAAGGCCGCTACGACCAAAACCGCAACTGCGAAGAAGACCGAGTAAGCTCTTCGAGGTAGCGCACGCATACACTTATATATATTATATATAGCGAAAATCAAACTCTGTCGGTGGTGGCACAATCCACCCCGACTTTTTCGTAAAGAGAGATGTCCGAGCTGACCCTGACACGCGCCGAGCGACTGCGCTCGCTCAAAATGGTTCGCCGCCTATTTGAAGATGGGCGCAGTGGATTCATATACCCATTCCGCTATATGTGGCTTTTGGATGAGGTGTCTGCGGAGGAGGATAGCAACGTCGCCGTTAAGGTCGGTACGGAGGTGCTCTTTTCGGTTCCGAAGCGATTTCTGAAACGTGCCAATAAGCGCAATCTTGTGCGCCGTCGTGCAAAGGAGGCCTACCGTCTGGGCAAGGCGACGATGATAGCCAAGGTGGGCGATCGACACCTCTCTATTGCGCTGGTTTATAGCACCAAAAAGATTCACGAATATAAGACAATCAACCATGCCATCGAGCGAATTTTGGCCGAAATTTCGAGCAATCTGTAAGCGCATAGGCGCGGCTCCGTTGCTCTTTTTGGTGCGATTCTACCAGAGGTGCATCTCGCCGCTCACACCCCCCTCGTGCCGATATACGCCCACCTGCTCGCAATATGCCATCGAGGCGTTGCGAAAGTATGGCCCGATAAAGGGTAGCTGGCTCACAATCAAGCGCCTGCTGCGTTGCCACCCCTGGGGAGGCAGTGGCTACGACCCCGTGCCGTAGAACCACCAACCGAAAAGTGCGACAAGCAGCAAACTGCAAACGACAAAAAAATCCGCGTTCCGATTCCGAACGCGGATTTTTATTCTCCCAAATGTCAAATCAAAAGACCTCACGCAAGATCTCGACCGAACGCACCTTGTGTATTGCGTCGAGGTGGTAGCCGAAATAGACCAACATCGAATTGAGGAACTCGACCCTTCGGTCGCGGTTCAGACCGATCGTGCCCAACTCGCTCACATCGCACTCGATAAAGCGGTTGAAGAGCTCGGCATTGGCCTGCGTCATCGCTATTCCGTGCAGTGGCGGCAATGAAACAAACTGACCCTCACGTATATCGAACCAATCGCCCTCGCGGTACTCGTTGCCGGGGAAGAAGCCCAAAAAGCGACTCAATCCGACCATAAACCAGAGGTGGAAATTGGCCACGCCCTCCTCGATCGCATCGAGAGCCTCGACCGAGTGCCACACAAAATCGAATAGTGGCGAATTGGGCTCCGACTCCTTAATCAGGCGATAGATCACCTCCGACATAAACATCGCAATTGTCGATTTACGCACATCGAAGGGCATCGACTGCAATGGTTGCGCCAACACCGCCTCACGGAAGCGATGCATCTCACCGCGCGGCGAGCAAAGTCCCTCGATCGAGAGCAGGAACATCGGTTGCAACAGAGCCATCTTGTTGCTACGACCTTTGCCACCACCCACGCCGCCGACCATATATGTCTGGCGACCAAGCGTATCGGTCAGCAGGTAGGCCACGACCGACTTCTCGCCGTAGCGCACCGTATGTAGCACAATGCCGCGCGTCTTATAGCTCTTCATCGGGGCGAAGTCTGCAATGGGGATTTCAGTGGTTGATCGCTCTATTTTTTAATGCAACGCATTACAGCCCAGCCGTTTCGGAAGCGCGCGCCATCCATCTCGATACCGAATTCGGCTGCGCGCAGGCGCACATCCTCCACGTCGCGCTCCAAAATTCCGCTCATATAGAGCTCGCCACCCTCGCGCAACGTCGCAGCATAGCGGGGCATATCGGCGATGAGAATATTGCGGTTGATATTTGCCAAAATGAAGTCGTAGCTCTTGCCCTCGATCGCCGACGCATCGCCCAAAATCGGCACAATGCGGTCCGAAACGCCATTCTGCGCGATGTTCTCGATACAGTTTTCGTATGCCCAATCGTCGATATCGACCGCATCGACACGCTCGGCACCGAACTTCGCCGCGATGATCGCCAGCACACCCGTTCCGCTACCCATATCCAGGCCCACCTTGCCCGTATAGTCGCGACCAATCATCTCGCGGCTCATCAGGTAGGTCGTAGCGTGGTGGCCCGTGCCGAACGACATCTTGGGCATAATCACCACTTCGAGCATATAGTCGGGCTGCGCCGCGTGGAACGGGGCACGGATCATAATCTTACCCTCGACATCAACGGGGGTGAAGTTACTCTCCCACAGCGCGTTCCAATTCTGCGTCTCGATCTCGATATATCGCGCACCCTCGATGCCGTACTCGGCCAGCAGAGCATCGACCTGCGCCATACAATCGACCAATCGATCGCGCTGGATATATGCTTTGAGCGACAAGCCCTCATTCTCGAAACTCTCGAAGGGCCATTCAGCCAATTCGGCAACCAAAATCTCCGACTGCTCGGCCGACGAGCAGGGAATATTGAGTTCAACGTAGTCCATATTCGATAAATTTTTAGTATCTTCGCACTTGGTCGGCCAGATAATGGCACATTCCGACCTCAAAGTTACAAGTTTTATGGCAGAATACAGCAAGAGTTGGGAGGAAATTTTACGTCGCTACCGCACCTATATCGCCGTCGAGAAGCGACTTGCGGCAAATAGCGTCGAGGCATATATGCGCGATGCCGCGCGTCTGGCCACATTCTGCTCTGCGCTCGAACGTCCCGTAGGCCCCACGCGCGTAACCTCCGAACATATCGAGCAACATCTCTCCGCGCTCTTCGATCAAGGGTTGGAGCCACGCTCGCAGGCACGTGTGTTGAGCAGTTTGCGCAGCCTTTTCGGATATATGATGCTGACCGACCGCATCGAATCTTCGCCTCTCGACCGCATCGAATCGCCAAAGATCGGACAGCACCTGCCCGATGTTCTCACTATCGGCGAGGTCGATTCGATCATCGAGACTATCGAGCCGACAACGATGCTCGGTGTGAGAAATCGAGCTATCGTTGAGATGTTATACAGCTGCGGATTGCGCGTGTCGGAGCTTGTCGAGTTGCGCTTCGAAGATCTCGACTTGGAGGAGAATCTGGTGCGCATCGTGGGCAAGGGCGACAAGCAACGCTTTGTCCCTCTGGGAGATATGGCACGCGCAAGGCTTGAAGACTATATGAGCTATCGTACCGAAATCACACCTGCCGACCGCGAAAGTGCGAATGTCATTTTCCTGAATCGCCGCGGTCGCAAACTGACGCGCGTCATGATCTTCACGATGATCCGTAACGCCGCCACCGAGGCCGGAATCACAAAGGCTATCAGCCCCCATTCGTTCCGCCATAGCTTTGCTACTCACCTACTTATGGGCGGTGCCGACATCCGACAGGTGCAGGTTTTGCTTGGTCATAGCGACATCACAACAACCGAAATCTACACCCACCTCGACTACGAACACCTGCGCCGCACGGTCGAGGAGCACCTCAATATTTAACCCAACATTTCGTTCGCGATGAAGGGCTCCACATTGCAACTTCCGATGCTCCCGTTGCTTGCCGCGTTCGTGGCGGGACTCATTGCAGAGTGGCTGTTCGAGGTGCCGATGGCAGCCGCAATCATATGTGGATTAGCTTGTTACATCTTCGCCATCGTGGGCAGACGTGCGACACATATCGCTCTGCTCTTGGCATTTCTTTTTACGGGTATTCTCTTTGCCCAACTCGACAGACCGACCAATTTGCCGACACTCGAAACCCATCTGACACTTGAACTTTCGATCGACGAGCCGCCAACAGATCGCGGTCGCTATCAAAGTTCGTCGGCACGTATCGACCGCTTTCGCACGAGCGATGGAGAGTGGCACACCTGCAATCGGAGGGTGCTGATTTGGGCGGATAACGACAGCCAAATCACTATGGGAGAGCGAGTTTGCCTTTCGGCAACCATTCGCCCGATTGCCGACACCGCAAACTCCTATTCGCGCTTGATGGAGGCTCGCGGATATATCGGGCGAATCTCGATCGGCAGCGCGACTCCGATCGTTGCGCTGGGCAAAACCTCGTCGCTACGCATCGCCTCCCTGCGACTGCAACAGACTGTCTTTCAAAGACTTCACTCAACAGCCCTCGAAGGCGACCAACTCGCCCTCTGCGCGGCAATGACCACAGGTCGCCGTAGCGAAATGTCGGCAGCCCTGCGCGAAAGTTATGCCCGAAGTGGCGCGGCACATCTGCTCGCGGTATCGGGTCTGCACGTGGCGATTATACTGATGTTGGCAAATCTGCTACTGCGGTGGGTGGTCCTTTTCGAGAGAGGTCATCGCCTGCTCGACATTGTCGTTCTGGTGGCGGTGTGGCTCTTTGCCGCCGCGACGGGAATGGCGGCAAGCGTAGTGCGTGCAACGCTGATGTTCAGCGCATTACAACTTTCTCACTCGATTGGTGGCAGCTATCGGTCGGGCAATATTTTGGCAGCAGTGGCGATGGTGATGTTGGCCATTGAGCCGTCGCTGTTGCGCGATGTGAGTTTTCAATTTTCGTTCGTGGCCGTTGCGGCGATACTCTATTGGGCAGTGCCATTGCAACGGGCGATGCGCACCCGATCGAGCGTGGTTAATTTCCTGATAGCCAATATTGTAGTCGGCTTCGCAGCGAGCCTTGCGACGATGCCGCTGATGTCGTTTTGGTTTGGGCGCGTGTCGCTGATCGGCGTGGCATTGAATCCGTTGGTTATTCTGTTGGCATACGCAATTATCACCTTTTCGCTGGCGGCGATCTTCCTGCCGACGAGCTGGACTTGGGTGGCAAAGATTGCAGGTGCGGCGGCCGAGATGATGAATCGCTCGGTGGCAGTGGCGGCCGAAATGAGAGGTGCAACGATCGACTTTCAGCTCGATTGGTGGGCAATTCCGATTTTTTATGCCGTTGCGATCGCCATAACCGAGTTAATTCGCTATGTTGCCCGAAAAAAATCGTTATCTTTGCAAAAGCACCAATTCAAACGTCGTATGTAACCGCGGCGCAAACACGCAAAAACAGATTCGAAGATGACCCACGAGGAGCTTGAAATATTGAAGCAGGAGGATGTTCGGCGGGCGATCGAAGAGAATATCGATCGTGATCCGTTGCGCATTGCCCTCGATCGCAAGTTGCCCCACGCTGCGGCGGTCGCTTCGGAGGTGAAGTATCTGCAACGCGCACGCAAAAAGTTGCCCTCGTATTTCGCCGCGCGATGTATCATTCCACAACGCGCCTTCGAGCAGTCGTCGAGCGAGGAGACCGCCGCGCACAAGCAGGGCAAAGGTGTTCGTTGTCTGGATCTTACATGCGGACTCGGAGTCGATTCGTTCTACCTTTCAAAGCGATTTGATAGGGTCGTTACCATCGAGCGCGACGAGGTGCTGGCCGAGATCGCACGCGAAAATTTCCGTCGCCTCGGAGCCACAAATATCGAGGTGCTATGCGCCTCCGCCGAGGAGGTTGTGGCCTCGATCGACGAACAGTTCGATATGATCTATGCCGACCCAGACCGCCGTTCGAGCGATGGTCGCCGACAGGTACTCATCGAATGTTGCTCGCCCGATGTGGGGGCGATGTTACCCCGATTGCAGCAGCTCGCACCGCACATTGTCATCAAAAATTCGCCCCTCTTTGATGTTGCCGAGGCCGAGCGAATCTTCGGCACGGGAAGTCGAGTAGAGGTGGTTTCGTTAGCGGGAGAGTGCAAGGAGGTGATTGCCGAATGGCAACGCGGCAACGCGCACAATACATTGACTGCCACCGCATTAGGATATGGATCATTCAGTGTCGAGAGCGACCGACTCACCCCACCGCGAATGGCGCGTGATCCGCGTTCGGCACGCTATCTGCTGTCGCCCGATGTGGCTCTGCGCAAGGCTCGTCTGACCTCAACCTATTTCGCCGAGGTGGCACCCGATGCCGAGGCCTGCACGCCCGACGGATTCTATCTCGCAGAGCAACGACCCGCAGGTGCGACGTTAGCGCGCACGTATGAGATTGTGCAGGCTCTGCCCTTCTCGCCCAAGCAGTTAAAGCGCGAATTGGCACGCCGTTCGATAGATCGCATTACGGCTCTCAAACGCGATTTGACACTCTCCTCAACGGAGATTTGTCGCCGTTTAGGGGTGAAAGAGGGTGGCGATCGGATGTTTGCCTTCACCGAGTGCGGAGGCGATGTTTGGTGTTTGGAAATCAATGAGTTATAAGAGATACAATGTTGAAACGAGTAATACATTTCCTGACCGAGGGAGTATTCCAACTGCGTCCGGAAGAGGTCGAAAATCGATTTCTGCGCTGGATTTTGAAGCAGTATAAATTGCTCTACTATACGGCACGTGGCGTGATCGAGCACAATACGTTGATGCGCTCGGCCTCGCTCACATTCTATACGCTGATGTCGATTGTGCCGCTGGCCGCGCTGATCTTTGCGGTGATGAAGGGCTTCGGTATGGCCGAAAACCTCACGCGCGAGTTACACGAAGCACTGCCGCAGTTCCCCGAATTTATCAACTACGTGGTCGGCTTTGCAAACAATGCCCTCGCACGTACGCGTGGCGGACTGCTCGCGACCTTCAGTGTGTTGGCTCTGTTCTGGGCGGTGATGCAGGTCTTCTCGTCGGTCGAGTCGGCCTTCAACAATATCTGGGAGGTGAAACGCTCGCGCGGATTCGCACGACAGTTTAGCGACTATATCACTGTGGTTGTGGTAGTTCCCGTGCTGTGGATCGCCTCGAACGCCGTTGCTCACTACCTCGATCAGTGGCTCAATATCGCCGATTCGACATTCTACCACATCTGGTCGAATGCCGCCTCACTCCTGCTGATATGGATGATGTTCACCTTTGTCTATATCGTGCTGCCAAATACCAAAGTGCGCTTTTCGAGCGCGGCAACAGCGGCATTTGTCAGCGGTGTGGTATTTCTGCTGTTCCAATGGTTGTATGTCTATCTGCAAACGTGGATGAGTGGCTACAACGCCATCTATGGCAGTTTTGCCGCCCTGCCGTTGTTCCTCATCTGGTTACAGACCAACTGGCAGATAGTGCTCTTCGGAGGCGAGCTGGCATTTGCATACCAGAATATTTCGAAGTTCGAGCAGGAGCGCGAGTCGCTCCATATCAGCCACGACAACCGTCGTAAGGTTCTCTTGGCCACGATGTTGGTCATTGTGCGAGCCTTCTCGTCGGAGCGCGGACCGGTATCGTCGGAGCAGGTGAGCCACGTGTTGCGACTGCCCGTTCGTATCGTACGTGATGTGATCTTTGAACTCGAACAGGCGGGGTTGATCCTGCAAGTCAAGGGCGACGAGAACGATAAGGCGGCATACTACGCACCGGCCAAAGATGTGCATCAGGTAACGCTCTACGACGTGATTACGGCGGTCGAGACGCACGGCGAGGAGAGCATCGACATCTTCGAGAGTGAGCAGGTGCGACTCGTGAGCCAGCTGCTCGATGCGATCAAGGATGATGCGGTTCATTCGTCAATGAATCAGCCATTTATCGAGATCGGTCGCGATTTGGAGATACTCCCCGAACAGTTCGAACCGCACGAATAGATCGTCGCTCAAAAGAGGTTGAAAAACAAATAATAACAAAATAAGGCTTAAATAAAAATGGGAAATTTCAAAGAGGATATTGCGCGCGTAAAGGCATTCGTATTTGATGTCGATGGCGTATTTACCGATGGCGGAATTATGCCGCTGCCCAATGGCGACTTCATTCGCAAGTACAACGCCAAAGATGGCTATGCGATCGTCTATGCTCACCGCATGGGCTTCAAGGTCTGCATCATCACGGGCGGTCGAGGCGAGCTGTTGCGTCGCCGTTTCGAGTACTATAAAGTTACACGTTTCATCGACGGTTGCACCGACAAGATCACCGAATTGCGCCGCTTTATGGCAGACGAAGGTCTTGATCCTTCGGAGGTTATCTTTATGGGCGACGATATTCCCGATTTGGAGTGTATGCGCGAGGTGGGTATCCCCGTTGCTCCTGCCGATGCAGCGTCGGAGATTATCGAGGCGGCTCGTTACGTGTCGGAGTTCAAGGGCGGATGTGGCTGCGTACGCGACATTATCGAGCAGACGCTCCGCGCACAGGACTGCTGGGCGAAGAATTGCGAGGGCGTTGCCGGCGATGTAACTTCGGCATAGAGACCCTGCTTGTAACAAAGAGTTTTTCCGAAAGAAAAATCGACGCGCTCCCTTCGATGGGGGGCGCGTTTTAATTTGCATCTGGACCTGTTTTTCGATTGAATTGTAGATTTTTCGATTGAAATTGGTATCTTTGCAGCCCGAAAAGGAAAGTTAGGAATAAATCAATGGCGCAACAACAGACCACACCCCTCTCGTTAGGTA
This sequence comes from Rikenellaceae bacterium, assembly GCA_017425655.1. Lineage (GTDB taxonomy): Bacteria > Bacteroidota > Bacteroidia > Bacteroidales > Rikenellaceae > Alistipes. Next base: position 35,045 of record JAFPAT010000075.1, read on the forward strand.
CCGACAATTTGGGAAAATTGCTCGTTCGATATGCTGTGCCCGCCATTGTAGCGACCGTAACATCGGCCTTGTACAACATCACCGACAGCGTCTTTATCGGTCAGGGCGTAGGCCCGCTGGCAATGACTGCGCTCGGTATATGTATGCCGATTATGAGCATTACGGCCGCCTTCGGTGCGATGGTCGGTGTGGGTGGCTCGGCTCTGGCTTCGATACGTTTAGGGCAGGGTAATAAGGCCGCAGCGTTCCGCATTCTGGGTAACATCGTGCTGCTCAACCTGATCTTCGGCGTGGCGACGATGGCGTTCTGTCTGTTGTTCCTCGATAAGTTGCTCTTTCTGTTCGGCGCAAGCGAAGCGACGATCGGCTACGCTCACGAATATATGACGATTCTGCTCTGGGGAAATGTGGTTACACACCTCTATCTCGGTCTGAACGCCATACTGCGCTCGACGGGCTATCCGACCAAATCGATGGTCGTAATGTTGATCTCGGTGGCGGTCAATTGTGTGCTCGACCCGCTCTTCATCTTCGGTTTCGATTGGGGCATAGCCGGCTCGGCATATGCAACCGTAATCGCTCAAACGACCGCGCTGATCTATGAGTTGGTCCATTTCGCCAACCCGAAAAATTTCCTCCACTTCCGTCGCTCGATCTTCCGCCTACGCAAGGATATCACGATGAAAATCATCTCGATCGGTATGGCTCCGTTCCTTGTTCAGTCGTGCGCAAGTCTGGTTTCGATGCTCAATAACAACGCCCTGAAAGAGTATGGCGGCGACCTGCATATCGGCGCATTCAGCATCGTCAATCGTATCGCGCTGCTCTTTATTATGTTCGTCAATGGCCTGAATCAGGGTATGCAGCCCATTGTCGGCTACAACTACGGCGCGAAGCTCTACGGGCGCGTATTGAAGATCCTGAAAATGGGTATCTTCTGCGGTGTGGCAATCACCACAACGGGCTTCCTCTGTGCCGAATTTCTGCCACGCGTAATCGCCGGATTCTTCTCCGACGCTTCGACCCCGATGGGCCGCGAGTTGATCGAATTGGCGGCACACGCAATGCGCGTGGTGATGATGGCAATGCCGATTGTCGGCTTCCAGATCGTCGCGGCGAACTTCTTCCAGAGCATCGGCAAACCGCAACGCGCAATCGCCCTCTCGATCACGCGACAGGTGATCTTTCTGGTACCACTGCTGATCTTTATGCCTCGCTTCTGGGGTATCGAAGGTGTATGGTATTGTATGCCTATCGCCGATGTCGCTTCGGCAATCTTGGCGGGCATACTGCTTGCAATTCAGGTGCGTAAATTGCGCCGCAACCCCTCGTCGGAGCGTTCGATTTAGTCGGGAAATTCAACGATTAACAGATAATCAGGCCGCGCTCTTTCGGGTGCGGCTTTTCTGATTAACAAATCACAATTCAAAATAGACAATTCCGAATTTTGAATTTGCCAACTATTTTTTATACCTTTACACCTCTAATTGACTACGAAGAATGGCGAAAAAAGAGTACAAATCATCCACAGAGAAGAATCGCGAGGCTTTCAACGCGCTGACCGAGATCGGCGGAACCGTGCCCCCACAGGCCGTAGAGCTTGAAGAGGCGGTGCTCGGTGCCCTTATGCTCGACAAGGACAGCGTAATTGCCGTACAGGAATATATCTCGCCCGACTCGTTCTATGAGCCGGTACACCGAACAATCTACAAGGCTATCGAGGAGCTTTCGCGCGCACTGAAACCGATTGACCTCTACACCGTTACCGAGCAACTCAAATCGCAGGGTCTGCTCAAAGAGGTGGGCGGCGCATCGTTCTTGGCACAGCTCACCCAGAAGGTGGGCTCGGCGGCACACGTCGAATTCCATGCCAAGATCATCGCACAGAAACACGTTCAGCGCGAGCTGATTCGCTCGGCAACCGAGATTCAGCGTCAGGCCTACGACGAGACGATGGATGTTACCGACCTGATCGGCTTTGCCGAAAAGGAGATCTTCGACGTTGCCGAAGGACACGTCAAGCGTTCGGTACAGGACTCGAAAAGCGTTCTGGCAAAGACACTTAAGTCGATCGAAGAGGCTGGCAAGAACAAAGAGGCCTTCAGCGGTGTTCCGTCGGGATTTGTCGCCATTGACCGCGAGACACTCGGCTGGCAGCCCTCCGATTTGGTTATTCTTGCAGCGCGTCCCGCGATGGGTAAAACGGCCTTCGTGCTGACAATGGCCCGCAACATCACGGTCGATCACGAACGCCCCGTAGCCGTCTTCTCGCTTGAAATGAGCGCCGAACAGCTGATGAAGCGATTGATCATCGCCGAGTCGGGTCTGGACGGCACCGCAGTCAAGAGTGGTAAGCTCACACCCGATCAGTGGCGACACCTCGAATCTTCGACCAAGCCGCTGGGTATGGCACCCCTCTATATCGATGATACTCCGGCACTTTCGATTTATGAGTTCCGTTCGAAGGCTCGCCGTCTGAAACTTCATAACAACATCCAGCTGATCATTATCGACTACTTGCAGCTGATGACCGCTGCCGAATCGGGTCAGAATAAGGGCAACCGCGAACAGGAGGTTGCACAGATCTCGCGTACGCTCAAAGCGATCGCCAAAGAGCTCAATGTGCCGATTATCGCACTGTCGCAGTTGAGCCGTCAGACCGAGCTTCGCGGTGGTAACAAACGCCCGCAGTTGAGCGACCTTCGTGAGTCGGGTGCAATCGAGCAGGATGCTGATATTGTGGCATTTATCCACCGCCCCGAATACTATGGCATCACCGAAGACGAGCAGGGACAATCGACCGCAGGTATGGCCGAATTTATCCTCGCCAAGCACCGTAACGGCTCGGTGGGCACGATCAATCTCCGCTTCCGCAAGGAGCAGGCCCGCTTCCTCGACTACGATGCCGACACCGCACACGAGACGTACAGCTACGCCGATAGTTCGATGGGTGCAGGAGGTCCGTTAGGTGGCACTTCGGCTCCGGCATCGACTCTGTCAGCAGGCGGCGGTATGGCCGGTTTGACGGGCGAATTAGCAGGTGGTTTAGCGTCGGGCATTGGCAGTGGCGAATTCGACCTTCCGCCCGCAGGCGCGCCCTTGCAGGGCGGTACGATCGGTACCCCGCAACCCTTCACCGAGGAGCCATTTTAACGAAGTTTTCTGCCGCACCACACTCGATGCGAAGAGTATAAAACAAGACACGTAACAATATGTTTGTCAAGACCTTTGCCGGTACAGTTGTAGGAATCGACGCAGTTGTTGTAACCGTCGAAACGGACATCACGCGCGGTATGGGTCTGTTCATTGTCGGTCTGCCCGACAACGCCGTGAAGGAGTCGCAGGAGCGCATCCGCGCGGCATTTGAGAATAGCGGTTTCCGCATCAGCGCACGCAAAAGTGTGATCAACCTCGCCCCTGCCGATCTGCGCAAAGAGGGCTCGCTGTTTGATCTTCCGATTGCGGTCGCACTATTGGCCGCGACCGAACAAATCGAGTGCGATCTGCTTGATAAATATATGATCCTCGGCGAGTTATCGCTCGATGGCTCGGTGCGCGCGATCAAGGGCGCACTGCCCCTCGCTGTACGCGCAGCGAAGGAGGGATTGCGCGGCATAATCCTCCCCGAGGAGAATGCTGCGGAGGCTGCCGTGGTCGAGGGATTGGAGGTCATCGGTGTCAATTCACTGCGACAGGTCGCCGCCTTTCTTTCGGGCGAAGAGCAGATCGAACCTTACCACCTCGAAGTGGAGCAACTATTTGAAACAGAGGCGGATCGTTTCAGCGAAGATTTTGCCGACGTGAAAGGTCAGGCGCAGGCCAAACGCGCTTTGGAGATCGCGGCGGCAGGTGGCCACAACGTCATTATGATCGGCTCTCCCGGCTCGGGCAAGACGATGCTCGCGCGACGTATGCCCTCGATTATGCCACCGCTGACCCTCAACGAGGCACTCGAAACCACCAAGATACATTCGGTCGCGGGCAAACTCGGCAGCGAACGCGGTCTGCTGGCTCGCCGTCCCTTCCGCGCTCCGCACCACCTCACATCGCAGGTGGCTCTGATTGGTGGCGGCTCCTCGCCACAACCGGGCGAGGCATCGCTGGCACACAACGGAATTCTGTTCCTCGACGAGCTGCCCGAATTTGGTCGCAATATGCTCGAAGTGCTGCGTCAGCCGCTGGAAGACAAGAAGATAACCGTCTCACGTGCAAAATATAGCGTCGAATATCCCGCCAATTTTTCACTCATCGCGTCGATGAATCCCTGCCCCTGTGGCTACTACAACCACCCGACCAAGGAGTGTACCTGCCCTGCGGGTGCGGTGTTCCGATATATGAATCGCATTTCGGGACCGCTGCTCGACCGAATCGATATGCATATCGAGGTTACGCCCGTGGCATTGGAGGAGCTTTCGAGCGACCGCCAAGAGGAGTCGAGTGCTACTATCCGTGAGCGGGTTATACGTGCCCGCGCGATACAAACGGCTCGTTTTGAGGGCATTGAGGGTGTGCATACCAACGCGATGATGAATAGTCGAATGTTGCGCGAGTACTGTCCGTTGGATGCTTCGGCACGCACACTTTTGGAGCGCGCAATGGAGCGACTGAACCTCTCGGCCCGCGCCTACGACCGCATTATCAAGGTTGCCCGCACAATTGCCGACCTCGCCGCCGAGGAGCAGATCACACCCGCCCATATCGCCGAGGCGATCACCTACCGCAGCCTCGACCGCGAGAATTGGGGTCGATAGTGAGGAGGCGCGATTTGTGATTCACAATTCACAATTCACAATTTATTTTTTTTGGGAAAACCAAAACAAGCAAAAAATAACAAAGGCGAAATCGGTTGATTTCGCCTTTGCCATCTCTTTGCGTTCTAAATATCACATTATCTGCGAATTACCCACGCCCTACTCTGCGAAGCCGATCGAAACGTAGGTCAGAATATCGGGCAGGGCGGTCTGCCAATAGATCCACGAGTGGCCGCCGTCGCGCACGCGGAGCTCAACCGGGATCTTATGCGAACGCAGGGCGCGAACGAAATCGATATTGCCGTCGAACAGATAGTCATCGTCGCCGCAATCAACCCTCACGCGTACCTTGCGCAGTGCCTCAACCTGCTCGTCGCTCAAAGCAAGTGCCAACTTCACGCCACCAAGAGAGTCGAGAGTCGAGATGTATTCGTCTGTATATGAGCGATTTTTGTTGTAGGGAGTACCACTCATTCGGGCACTGATCGGGCAAGCCGACGAGAAGAGTTCGGGGTGGCGCATCGTGTAGAACATCGTGCCGTAGCCACCCATCGACAGACCAGCAATGGCACGCGTGCGTGTGTCGGCCTTGATACGATAGGTGCTCTCGATGTAGGGGATAAACTCCTCGATGAAGAAGCGCTCGTAGGGCCAATTGGTCTGATCGAAGTAACCGAAGTTCAGGCCGTTATGGTCCTTACCCTCGCCCGAAGCGTCGGGCATCACGATCACCATCGGCAACGAACGACCCTCCTTGATCACACCGTCGATAATGCGCTTTGCGTTGCCCGATGTGGGCCACGAGGTGTGGGTTCCGTTTGCGCCGTGCAGCAGGTAAAGAACGGGGTACGAGCGATCCGATTTATCGTAGCCATCGGGCAGGTAAATCGAATACTCCTTCTCTGTGCCGAGCAGTTTGCTCTCCATTTTGCACTCAATAAGGCGGCTCTGTGCCGAAGCCGATGCCGCAACAAAGAGCGCGGCAACCAATAACATTAAACGTTTCATATTCATTCGTTTGCAAATTTATTCAAAATAGCGATCTCCTCCGCCCAACGGCTCTCATCGGGAGTTTCGAGGATCAACGGCAGGTCGTCGAAACGGCTGTCGCGGGCGATAAATCGGAAGCACTCCCAACCGATCTGACCCTCGCCGAGCGGGGTGTGGCGGTCGATGCGGCTGCCCAGCGGTCGCAGGGCATCGTTAAGGTGCATACCTCGCAGATATTCAAAGCCCACTTCGCGGTCGAACTCCTCGAATGTACGCTCACAAGCAAGCTCCGACGAGAGGTCGTAACCCGCTGCAAATGAGTGGCAAGTATCAAGACAAACACCCACACGCGAGCGATCCTCAACACCGTCGATAATGCGCTTCAACTGCCAAAAGGCGAAGCCCACGTTGGAGCCCTGACCCGCCGTATTTTCGATCACGGCCGTAACGCCTTTGGTGGCACGGAGAGCGATGTTGATCGACTCGGCAACACGGTCCAGGCACTCCTCGGTCGAGATCTTTTTCAGATGCGACCCGGGGTGGAAATTGAGGCGGTCAAGACCGAGCTGTTCGCAACGCTGCATCTCGTCGATAAAGGCCTCGCGCGAACGCTCCAAACCCTCCTGTTCGGGGTGGCCGAGATTGATCAGGTAGCTATCGTGCGGCAAGACCTGTTTCGGTGAGATTCCCGCTGTGGCGAGCTCACGTGCAAAGGCCTCGATCGAGGTCGCCGAAAGGGGAGCCGAACGCCATTGGCGTTGGTTTTTGGTGAAGAGAGCGAAGGCCGTAGCCCCGATCTCCGAAGCATTGCGGGGGGCATTTTCGACACCGCCCGATGCGCTTACGTGCGCTCCAAAAAACTTCATACGATTTCTATTTTTCGATTTCTCTACTACAAAGCTACGATTATTTTACAAAAGTGCCACTACTCGCGCCAAAAGTTTTGCAAGTTATCGCTCTCGGAGCGCGTTTTATCAATATTTTTGGTTATCTTTGTACGAATGTTTACTTATCCGAAAACCGTTTGAAATATGAACAAAAAGATACTATACTCGATTTTTGCAATTGCGACTCTGGTGGCGACCGAGCGTGCCTCGGCGCAATTTACAATTGACAACGTCAAGACTCGTCCCACATCGAAGGAGATGGTAAATCACAAGGATACCGTAACCCGTTCGGAGATGAGCACCGAATATTTCAACCAGGCTCGTTACCGCGCCGAGCGTGCCGCAATACGCAAGGAGCGCAACAAGTTCGAATTCACGGCCTCGATTCAGGGCACAATGACCTCGTACAACGATGCGTGGATTGCCAATTCGGGAGGTGATAATGCCGTGGCGGCTCTGGCAAAGGTTTTGCTTAAACACAACTACAAAAAGGGCAAGTTCGAGGTCGATAACAAGATCGACGCAAAGTTCGGCTATAACCGTATGAAGGTCGAGATTGCAGGCGATGACGGCGCAGTCAATAACAAGGGGGTCTGGTTCAAGAATCAGGATGAGTTCCTGCTCGAAACAAAGCCCGCGATCAAGTTCTCGCAAAATTGGGATTTCAGTTCGATTATCAAGTTCCGTAGCCAATTTGCATCGGGTTACAAGTCGCGCACCGAGCAGGAACAGCAGCATCGCAAGAGCGCGATGTTTGCGCCGGCATACTTCGATGTGTCGCTCGGTTTGACCTACTCGTGCCCCAAGAAGGGCTTCCCGATCAAGATCAACTTGGCACCTTTGGCAATGAACGCC
>JAFPAT010000076.1 GCA_017425655.1 Rikenellaceae bacterium
GGAATGAAGGGTGGCCATATCGTTGCTGCTGGTACGCCTGCCGAGATCGAAAAGAGCGATTCGCTTACGGCCGACTATCTGACAGGTCGCCGTGAGATTCCGATGCCCGACGAGTTGCGTAAAGGCAATGGCTCTTCGATCGTATTGCGTGGAGCTACGGGTAACAATCTGAAAAATGTAACGGTCAGCTTCCCATTAGGTAAATTTATCTGTGTTACGGGAGTGAGCGGTAGCGGTAAGTCGTCGATTGTAAATGAGACTCTGCGCCCGATTATCAGCCGCGAGTTGTATCGTTCGCTTGATCAGCCTCTGCCCTATGAGTCGATCGAGGGCATTGAACATATCGATAAACTCGTAGTGGTCGATCAGTCGCCCATTGGTCGTTCGCCACGCAGTAATCCCGCGACCTATTCGGGAGTTTTTGCCGATATTCGCAAATTGTTTGAGGCAACACCCGATGCACAGGTGCGCGGATTTAAGGCGGGTCGTTTCTCGTTCAATGTGCGTGGGGGACGCTGCGAGGAGTGTCGTGGTGCGGGTGTGCAGACTATTGAGATGAATTTCCTGCCCGATGTATATGTCTCGTGCAAGGTTTGTGGCGGTCGTCGCTATAACCGCGAGACGCTTGAAGTCAAGTATAAGGGCAAGAGCATCAACGATGTACTCAATATGACGATCAACCGCGCTGTTGAGTTCTTTGAATCGATACCGTCGATTGCGACTAAACTTCGTGCAATTCAGGAGGTTGGATTGGGATATCTGACTCTCGGACAGCCTTGTACGACGTTGTCGGGTGGTGAAAGTCAGCGCATAAAGCTCTCGGCCGAATTGGCAAAGCGCGATACGGGTCGCACGCTGTATATCCTCGACGAGCCGACAACGGGACTCCATTTCGAGGATGTTAAACAGCTTTTGGAGGTGATTTCAAAGCTGGTTGATCGAGGTAACACGGCGATAGTGATTGAGCACAATCTCGATGTGATTAAGGTCGCGGATCACCTGATCGATATTGGCCCAGAGGGTGGTGCTGCGGGCGGTCGAGTGGTTGCCGAGGGTTCACCGCGTGAGGTGTCGCAGATCGCAGAGAGCTATACGGGACAGTTCCTGCGTGAGATTTTCGATAAGATGGATAACAACGCTAACTAATTAAATAATAGAACTATGAAACGAATTTTTACCTATGTTGCAGTGTTCGTGGCTGCTATTGTGATGGTCGCTTGCAATTGCAAAACGAAGAGCGTGGCTCCCGTATTCGTAACTGACGAATGTGGTGTTGTCGAGCGCATCAATCCCGATGAAAAGTGCGTCTATTTGGTCTTTACTGCCCATTATAGCGAGTCTGATTCGGGCTATTTTGAGAACTTTGATGGTGTTGTACCCGTGCTTAATACGCTGAAAGAGAAGGGTGTGAAGGGTTCGTTCTTCCCGACGGGCGTATGCTTTACGGTCGATCGCTATCAGGAGCCTATCAAACGTATTATTGATGAGGGACATTACCTCTCGGCTCACTCGTTTGCGCACTTGTTGTTTGTAGATGAGAGTGATCCTACGATTTCGCTCGTTACAGCTGACTCTATTCGCCGCGACTTTGCGCGTATGGAGCAGGAGTTGGAACGTTTCGGTTTGACCAAGGAGCAGTATTGCTGGTTGATTCCTCCTTACGAGACCTATAATCAGGAGTCGGTTGATGTGATGACCGAGCTGGGTTATCGTTTGGTTAATCCCACGAGCGGTATGCTGACGGGAATGGATTGGACAAGTCCCGATACCGAGATTTATCACTCGACCGAGATGATCCTCGACAATCTCTGGAAGTTCGAGGAGGAGAATACCTTCAATGGTGTTGTGCTGTTGATTCACGCGATGAACTATCCCGACCGCACCGATGAGGATCGTCCCTACAACCATCTGGGCGATATTATCGATCGCTTGCACGAAAAGGGTTATACGTTCAAAACAATGTTCGACGTAATCGAGGCCGAGAAGGTCGCCGAGTAACGCGATAAAGATACGAATGAAAAACGCGCCGTGGATTATCCTTCGGCGCGTTTTTTTATTCTGCGATCAGCAACTCTCGTAACTCATCTAGATCCTTCGCAATATAGGCGGCACCTGCGGCCGTATGCTCTTCGAGCGAGCCGTAGCCATAGAGCACACCGACGGTTTTGATCCCGTGCTCGCGTGCGCCCTCGACATCGTGGCGACGGTCGCCAATCATCAATGCTCGTGCCGGATTGAGCTTTTCTTCACGTACAGCCTCCTCCACAACCGAAGATTTGGTTATGCGCGAGCCATCGAGCGAACTTCCGTGAATGGCATCGAAATGGCGAGCGATATCGAAGTGCTCGGCTATGATTTTGGCGTAGTGCGTCGGCTTCGAGGTAGCCATCGAGATCTTGTATCCCGCCTCGCGACAATCGCGCAATAGCTCGGGAATACCATCGAAAAGTTCATTCTCGTATAAGCCTTTGACAGCAAAATATTCTCGATATTTCGCTACGGCAGCTACCGCATCCTCCATCGTAAAACCATATTGCTCGGTGAGCGACTCGACCAACGGTGGCCCGATAAATGGAGCGAGCGTGCGACGATCCTCGACTTCGATGCCGAAGGCATTGAGTGCATATTCGACCGAGCGTGTAATGCCCTCGAAGGGGTCGGTTAGCGTGCCGTCGAGATCGAACAGCAACCAGTCGTAATCCAATTTTCGTTTCATATGCCTATCTGTAATATTCTGCTTCCCAAACTGTTGTGTTGCCTACACCATCGGTTACGGTCAGACGCATCGTATGTGTGCGACCATTGCCGAAACGCTCATCGTCGAAGGTGTGAACGATCGGACTACCCGATGATTTGCGATCCCACGCGGCCCACTTGCCGTCAATGGTCAGCACCACCGAATTGACACCCGAGAAATTGTCGCGCAGACGGAACGAAACACTCTTTGTGCGGCTCATATCTGCACCCGATGCAAATGGAGCAACGACAGTCGGTGGCTCTATGTCTGCCGCCAAACAATAGCGGCCAAACGAGCGCGTCGAAACGCTTGCTGCACCATCGCGGTAGCGACCACCAGCCTGCCACAAACCTCCATTTTCACCCACCCCTGCAATAGTCGTATAGCGACGCAGGTTTTCAGGCACGTAGCCTTTGATTGTTAGGCGGGCCGATTTTTGTAGCGGAGTATTCGGGTCGCCAACCACATAGACATCCGAGAGAACGATCAGTGTCGAGTCATTTCGCTCAACCATCTTTGCGTTCAACTCCTCGTCGATGTGTTGGGTGTAGAAGATCGGCTCGTAAAGTGCTCCTGCTGGAATACGTATTGAAAGTCCATCCTGCGAGTGGTTAAATGTCGAACGGTTGTTTGCAACAACAGCTGCCGAATCGATCTTTGCACGAAACGAAGCCTCGTCGCCACGACCTTCAATTTGGAATGTGAGTGTCGAGATGTTCTTACGTTCATCCTCGACCTCGAACTCGATAGTTCGCGTTTCGCCCTTGCGAGTTGTGATTACACCGCGATTGACCATTTTGCTATAAGGGAAGATATTGCCGTCGAGTTGCGCCATACGGAATACCTCGTTGCGTGAGCGTCGCTTAATGGGGTAGTAGCTCACGGCATTGCAGTAGCGCGATAGATCAAACGTAAAACCATCCATCAGATATTCGTAGAAAATCTCGCCGTCGATACGAGCCGTAACACGATACAGACCAAAAGTATTCGACACATTGTTGCGTCGATCCGATGCTTCGAGAACGAAATAACCCTTTGCACCTACGCCCAATGGCTCGGTCGATGCGGCAGTATATGTTGTCGGTGTTTCGCGCTTTACGCCGAGAGTTCTGGGGCGTGAATTGACAGCTACACCCTGTACCGTATCAATCTCGATATAATGTACGCGCATAAATAGTGGAGCAATGTCGTCAAATGCGGGAATCATTCCCATTGCAACTACATTTTGAGTCTCTTGTGTGGCAGTCTTGCGAATTTCAAAATGTACGTGCGGGCCGCCTGACGAGCCTGAATTTCCGGCCTTACCAATCTCCTCGCCGCGCTTGACGGGCAGTTGCCCCGCAGCAGGGTAGAAATCGCCCAAGTTACGACGCAGACGATAACGCTCGGCTTGTACGAAGCGTTCGATAGGCTCCGAAAAACGCTGCATATGGGCATATACCGAGGTATTGCCGTCGGGATGCTGAATATATAGCACTCGACCATAGCCGCCGGGTTGCACACCGATACGCACAACCTCGCCATCGGCAATCGAGTAGAGCGAGTGTCCCTCGACACCTTCGGTTTTCAGATCGACTCCCGAATGGAAGTGGTTGGGGCGCATCTCGGCAAAGCCTGCCGAATATAGTGGTTCGAGATTAAGCGGGTAGCGGTAGCGAGTCGAATCGCTCTGCGCTGTTGCTCTTGTGGTCAAAACCAGAGTAAAGAGCGTGTAAATTATTATCGTTAGTCGCTTCATAGTCAGTCGTTTATCCTTCATTGTCAATATCTTTAACGATATTCTCCACGCAATCCGTAACGGTCGAGTAGTCGTAGCCGAGCGAGAGCCCGTAACGCATCAATTTTGCTCGACGCTCGAATGGCGTTCCGCCACGGAGGGCTGCGTGCTTTCGGTGCAACATCGTGCCGAGTCGATCATCCATCTTTGCGCGGTCGCACTCGGATAGAGCCTCATCGATCGTCTCTCGTGCGACACCTTTGGCTGCTAATGCGGTACGAATCTTATATGGTCCCCAACCACTCAATGCAATTTTGTCGCGCACAAATGCGGCGGCATAGCGGCTGTCGTCGATAAATCGCTCATTTAGCAGTCGGCGCAGAACGCCCTCACGCTCCGATTCGGGCACGCCCCACGTGCGCATCAATCGACGCGCATCGCCACTCGACTTCTCGGCGCGGGCACACAATCGAGACAACGCGGCATAGGCCTCGTCAGCCGTGCGTGTTCGACGTTTTATAGGTTCTTCCGACATCTGATCATTCGGTTTTTATCGTTAAAATCGCGTCGTAGTTCGATCTGTTGCCAACCTTGTTCCGTCAGCATTTGGACCATCTTATCGGCGGCATTTTCATAGATCTCAAAATAGAGTTCGCCTCCATCTCGCAGTGAGTGAGCGGCTCCGTTGGCAATTGCGCGATAGAATCGCAGCAGATCGTTATCGGGGACAAATAGCGCAAGTGAAGGCTCATAATCCAACACGTTGCGACGTATTGTCGCACGATCCGAGTCGGGTACATAGGGAGGATTCGATACCACTACATCCAACTCCTCGAACTCGCGCCACCACTCTCCGAGCGCATCGCCCTTGATCGTCTTTATATCAACTCCGTTCGCTATGGCATTGCGCGTAGTGTAGTCGAGAGCCACCTCCGAAATATCCATAGCCGCAACCTCTGCCTTTGGCAACATGGCAGCAAGCGAAACGGCAATTGCTCCGCTACCTGTGCCAATGTCGAGAATACGTTTTGCTGATGAAGACTCTTCGGTAATCCAGCGCACTAGCTCTTCGGTTTCGGGGCGGGGTATTAGCACACCTTCGCCGACTGCGAATTGTAGCCCGCAAAACTCTGTCGCACCTATAATATATTGTATGGGACGTGCAGCGGCTAACTCTCGCTCATAGCGAGCCAACTCCACTTCGTCGATACTCTCAATCGTGGCACGTGGATCGACTAATAGTTTCATTCGATCGGCACCTGTCAAACTTTCAACTGCCCATAATGCCACAGAACGAGCCTCGCGTGGCTCATATACATTGGCTGCGGCTTGTGTCAGTCGATTGATTATTTCGGCGTAGGTCGTCATTGTCTATTGGTGTCGTTTCTCGAAGACAAAGGTACAACTTTTTGGCACTTTTGTTGCAACTTCAAAGAGCAAAACTCGATAATAAACTACAATTATCGACTAAAATTTAGAGTTATGAAAAAGATTTTACTGTCAATTCTGGCCGTTGTCGCGTTGAGTATTACTACGCAGGCGCAGACATGGGGATTTGGTCCGAAGGTCGGTATCACATTCTCATCGGCCAATGGAGTCGAAGGCTCAAAGATGCGTGTCGGTGTGGTAGCCGGAGCGTTTGCATCGCGTTGGATCAATGATTGGTTTGCCATTCAGGGCGAGTTACTTTACTCGCAGCAGGGTTACAACACGAAGGTTGCCGGTGTAAGCGAGAAATATCGCTTGGACTATCTGACGATGCCGATGCTGGCGAAGTTCTACGTTATGGATGGTCTTAATTTCGAGGCGGGTGGTCAGATTGCTTATCGTGTTTCGGCAAAGCAGAAGCTGGCCGAGGCAGATTTTCTCTCCCTAAAACAGAAGACCAATCGATTCCATGCCGATCTGATCTTTGGCGTCAGCTACGATTTCGATTTCGGACTGATTCTCGAAGGTCGTTATTTGTTGAGTGCCAATTCTGTAGGCGTTAATAATTCGATTAAGACTGGTGCGTTGCAATTCTTGGTTGGCTGGCGATTCTAAATTTATTCGACTTAACCATTTTGCTCGAAAACAAAAAACAGACGACTGTCCTTATTCGCGGACAGTCGTCTATTTTTTGTGGCGAGGTAATACCTGATTACTCTTCAGGCTCTGCAACCAAAATACGGCCGCAGTACTCGCAAACGATAATCTTCTTACCCTGGCGTACCTCTACCTGACGCTGGGGCGGAATACGGTTGTAGCAACCGCCGCAAGCATCGCGCTTGATGGTTACAACAGCCAAACCGTTGTGAACATTCGAACGGATACGGTTGTAAGCAGTGAGCAAACGATCGTCGATAACTGCCTGTGCCTTTGCCTGCTGTGCATTCAAAGCCTCAACCTCCTTTGCGGTCTCTGCCTCGATGCCGTCGAGCTCCTTGCGCTTTGCCTCGAGGTCAATGTTACGATCTGCTGCCAGAGCCTCTGCCTCTTCTACGACGCGCTTCTTGTTGCGAACATCTGCCGAGTACTCTTTCAGACGTTTCTCTGCCAACTGGATTTCGAGCTCCTGATATTCGATCTCTTTGGTCAGAGCGTCGAACTCGCGGTTGTTACGCACGTTGTTCTGCTGCTCGGTATATTTAGCGATCTTCATCTTGGCCTCTTCGATTTCGCGTTTGCGCTGCTTGGTGAGGTCGGTCAGCTCCTCGATCTCGGCATTGATGTTCTCGATACGGGTTGTCAGGCCGGCGATTTCGTCTTCGAGATCCTCTACTTCGAGGGGCAGTTCGCCCTTGATCTTGTTGATCTCGTCGATTTTGCTGTCGATCTTCTGCAACTCATAGAGAGCCATAATCTTTTCGTGCATCGAATAATCGACTTCGTTAGTTTTTTTCTGTGCCATATCTGTTTATACTAAATAATTTATCGGATTAAGCGAGTTTGCGCTTTTGCGGAGCGCAAAGTTAGGTAATTTTTTTGATAAAACATCAAACATTAACTGAATTGCGCAATATTCGCTCTCAAAATGTCCGATATCGGCAATTGTGAGGTCGCGATCAGCGTCAAGAAAGTTGTTATATTTGAAGTCGGCAGCGATGTAAAGTTGCGCACCGCTGCGCTTTGCTTCGTTCATCAGTGAGGCTCCGGCACCCGTGCAGAGAGCGATGCGCTCAATGGTCGGAGTGTTGATTCGGCTGTAACGCACTGCGCCGACATTCAGTGTGCGTTTCATGCGTGCTAAAAACTCCATCATATCTTCGGGTTGTGGCAATGTGCCTACAACGCCAAATCCCACCTCTGGCTGATCCTTGCGTGTTGGTTCCAAAACGCGAAGATTCTTGATGCCGAGCATCTCGGCCAGTCGCCAGCTCATACCGCCTTCAGTGCTATCCAAATTGGTGTGGCAGGCGTAGAGAGCAATGCCGCGACGAATAGCGCGAGCAACTACACGCTCGATATATGTCGTACCGTTAAGTCGCTTGATCGGATTGAAGATGATAGGGTGGTGCGCCACGATCATATCGGCACCACACTCTTCGGCCTCATCCATTACCTCTTCGGTGATATCGACACAGAGCAACGCGCACGAAACCTCGTCGTCGGGTGCTCCGACGATCAATCCCGCATTGTCGTAATTCTCCTGCAACGGCAGTGGTGCGAACTCTTCAAGTGCGGCGGCTATATCTCGAACTTTCATTCTCTTGTATTGTCGTTAAAAAAGTGTCTGATCAAAGAATGGAGCAATCGGACGCTGTTTTTCGGGCTTCACCTCGAAGAGCTTTGCCTCCTGCTTCTTGCTACGACGACCTCCCTTTGCTCCTCGCGGACGCGGTGTGCTATCCGCAGGCTCCTCGGTCGGTTCCTCTATTTGCTCGTTGGCTGACTTCTCCTCGGTAGGACTCTCTTCTGTAATCACCTCTTCGGGTTGCTCCTCGGTTGATTCCTCGACAGACTCTTCCTCATCCTCGATAATCAACTCAACCAACTCCTCGATCTCGATCTCCTCATCTTCCTCGTTGTCGATTGGCTCGACAACGATCTCCTCTTGTGCAGGAACGACCTCCTCGATAATCTCTTCGATAACGTCAGGTGTGGCCTCCATTGCGACCTCCTCCTCAATCTCTGCCTGGCTAACCTCGACAACAGTATAGCCGTCGGGAACATCCTTCAACTGCTCACGTACCTCGACCAGCTCGGCGCGAATCTTATGCAGACGATCGAGCAACTCCATATCGCGTCGCATCGAGTCGTTGATTCCGTTTTTGAGATATTGCGCAGCACCGGCAAGGGTCATACCACGCTCTTTGACGAGGTGGTAGATCAGTTTCAGATTCTCGACATCTTCGGGGGTGAACATTCGGTTACCCTTCTTATTTTTATGTGGGCGGAGAATGTCGAATTTCGCCTCCCAATGGCGCAACAACGATGGTTTTACGTCGAACATCTCGGCGACCTCACCCATCGAGTAGAACATCTTTTTAGCCATAAATCAACTCTGTTAGAAACGATTTGCGCGAGTAATGCGCTCAAATGCGCGTGCGCGACGTTGCAAATATAATCAAAAATTTAGAATTCGCAACGAATTGGGGTACAAATTGTTCGAGCGATTACCTACTCTTTTAATCCAACCAAGCGGTAGCCCCTCAAAACAGACCAGATTGATACCTTCTGCCATATCCGCTGTAATGCCTATATCGCCTCGACGCAGAAACTCCAACGCGGTCGAATGATCAACCTCTGCGATGTTTATATTGTTGATATTTAGTTCAATAAACATTGCGAGCGAGTGGTCGGGTTTAAGTTTGCCCTTAAAGATTTGTCCCATGCATACCCCGGAGTGAATTACGGTCATAACCTCTGAAAGTATCTTCACATCGTCAGCATGTTCTGCGTAATATCCGTAGTATGTGTCATTTACAGCAAACCACTTAAAGCGTTGCGGATCTTTAACCCAACGCTCCAATTCTGCGGCTGTACGACGATCAGGTGCGGTGAATATACTCTTGCGGCTCTTTGGATTACGCGATTTACCTCCTGTGCTAGGTGATTTGCAGGCTACTGCCGCAAAGAAACCCTCTCCTTCGGCTCTGTGGGGCATAAATCGGAATGTCTGCCATGCGCCTACGCGCCCGCAAACGATTCCCCATTCGTCATTGATTTCGACCTCTTCTGCCTCTATGATCTCATCTTCACCAACCCACTCGGTGAAGCGTTCAAGTAGTCCCTCATCCTCCGAACGGTTGAAGGTACAGGTGCTGTAAAGCAGTGTTCCACCTGCACGCAGAGTGGGCCAAATATCTTGCAAAATCTTTAGCTGTCGATCTGCGCACATGGCAGCAGAGCCATCGTTCCACTCGTCGCGCGCTTCTGGCGTTTTGCGGAACATGCCTTCGCCCGAGCAGGGCGCATCAACGGCCACAATGTCAAACCACTGTTCAAACCCTCCAAAATGCGAGGGATCATTGCACGTTACGGTTACATTACCCACACCCCATTTGCGCACGTTGTCGGCCAAAATAGCCGCTCGTTGGCGATTGATTTCATTTGCAACGACTAATCCGTCGCTACCCACAAGCGACGAATAGAGGGTGCTTTTTCCTCCAGGAGCTGCGCACAAATCGAGCAGTCGCAATTTCGGCTGACGAGCAACAATCGGCTTTAAGATGTGCCCAACGAATTGCGATGAGGGCTCTTGCACGTAGTATGCGCCTGCGTGAAAAGCGGGATCGGTGGTAAATGAAGGTCGCTCATCGAGATAGTATCCGCCCTCGCTCCACGCAATAGGTCGCGACGAGGCGGGCTGCGCTGCGCCTTTGTCGGGATGCAGGCGTATGGCTGTCGTAGCGGGCGTATTGAGTGCCGCGCATAGAGCCTCGCACTCCTTTGCGCCGAGTTCGGCCGAGAGTGTTGCAATGAATTTTTCGGGCAGTTGTGGCATTGTTGCGAGCTCTATTTTGCTGCTAAATTTGCACGTACCTTATCAATATGCGCCGCGATTGCCTCAATAGCTTCGGGATTTGCTACGAAATCGGTTTGATCGACATCGATAGTCAGGATTTCGCCCTTGTAGATATTATCGACCCAATTGTTATATTTGTCATTCAGGCGCGAGAGATATCCTTCGTCAATCGACATTTCGTAAGCGCGACCACGTTTGCGGATCTGGTTGATCAGCGTCGGCACACTTGCTCGCAGATAGATCAGCAGATCGGGCGCGGGAACCAGATTTGTTGCCATCTTAAAGATATTCATATAGGTCGAGAAGTCGCGCGACGACATCAATCCCATCTGATGCAGATTATCTGCAAAGATGTGCGCATCCTCATAGATCGTGCGATCCTGAATAATATCGCCTTTGGTGTCGAGCATTGCTACCTGCTGGTTGATCTTCGCGCCGAGGAAATAGACCTGCAAATTAAATGACCATCGGCTCATATCTTCGTAGAAATCACCGATATATGGGTTGTTTGTATCCTCGAAATAGGCCGTAGCCTTGTAGCGCTCGGTCAAAATCTCCGTAAGAGATGTTTTGCCGCTTCCGATGTTGCCTGCTATTGCTATATACATTTTCTAGTTGTGGGTTATATGTGTTTCTAGTTCTTTTTGTTCTATTTATTGGAGTCGCAGCCTTTGTCGGCGATATAGGCTACGAGTGAATCTGCATATTGTCGATTGTTGGCCAATCTTGGTACTTTATTCTGACCGCCTAACTTGCCCTGTGCTGCGAGCCATCCGAAGAAAGTCCCCTTCTCAACTACATCGATCTGTGGAACGGAGAGGGTGCTATGTCGTTTTGCTTCGTAGTCAGAATTCAAATGCTGCAACTCCATATCGAGCAACTCCGTAAAACGAGTTAGGTTGTTCGGTTTTTTTGCAAATTCGATTATCCATTGGTGGCGACCCTTCTCTTGATTGGTCATATATACGGGTGCAACGGTATATTCGCTCACATCAGCATCAGTTTCGCGACACGCATAGCTTAACGCCTGCTCGGCATTTGTTACCATCAACTCCTCGCCGAAAACATTGATAAATTGCTTTGTTCTACCCGCAATTTTGATTCGATAAGGCTTTGTTGATGTGAAGGTTACGGTGTCTCCGATACGATAACGCCATAGACCGTTACACGAAGTGATAATCAACTCATAAACCTCGCCGACCTTAACGCCTTCGAGAGGAATGATCTCGTGCCCGTTGTCAAACTCGTAGAATGTTCCGTAATCGACCATCAATAACATATCCTCTTGCTCCGAATCATCAGCAATCGAGAAGAAGCCCTCCGATGCGTTATACGTATTGATATATCGCATTCTCTCCGAGGGGATAATACGCTTATAATGTTCGGCATAGGGGGCAAATCCTACGCCTCCGTGTACAAACAACTCCAAGTTAGGCCACACTTCGCAAAGCGACTCCTTGCCCGTATATTCCAGCACCTTCTGCATCAGCATCAGGTTCCACGAAGGCACGCCGGCAAAGCAAGTAACATTTTGCTTTGTTGTTTGGCGACAGATCGCTTCGACCTTCTCGTTAAAGTCGGCAATCAGAGCTACATCGCGCGACGGAGTGCGAAACCAACCGTTTACCGAGCGTGTATTTTCAATCAAAATCGCCGACAGGTCGCCTGTCAAAGCCCTCTCGCCTTCACGTTCTACGCGACGCGAACCACCCAGCGTCAGTAATTTGCCATCGTAGGCGCGAGTGTCGGGAAAGAGCGACGATACAATCGCAGCAACATCTCTCGTGCCTCGTGTATGCGAGCGAAGTAATCCGTCAGAGGTTACGGGGATATATTTACTCCGGTCGGTCGTGCCCGACGAGCGAGCGAACCATTTTACTTCACCATTCCAAATCACGTCGTGTTCGCCTCGACGTGCGCGATCGATATATTGACTGTATGCATCGTAGTCGAATGTCTCAACACGCGCCATAAATTGTTCGATGCTCTTAATCGAGCGCATATCGAATTGGCGACCAATCTCGGTGCGACTGCCACGTTCGAGCAACCATTGCAGCTGTTTTTGCTGTGTTGTCAAAGGATCAGCCAGCACACGATGCAATTCAGCGCGACGCGGAGAGAAGATAGCATGGATTATTTTTTGTCTAAACGACATTGCTTGTCTATGTAAACGTATTGTATCTGAATCTGTTAATTGAAGAACTTGCCGATTTTTGCAACGGTATTCGGCATAGCGAAAACAACAACGCGGTCATAAGCGCTGATCTCGGTGTTGCCCACTGCGATAAATGCCTTGTCGCCACGCACCACACCGCCTATAATTGCATCGGCAGGGAACTCCAAGTCCTTTACCTTTGCCTTTGTAGCTGGCGAGTTGGGCTTAACGATAAACTCAAATACCTCTGCCTCGCTACCCGTAAGGCACTTAATGGCCTGAACGTCAGTCGAGAGGGTGAATCGGAATATGTTACTTGCCGTAATCAGCTTCTTGTTGATAATCGTGTCAATACCGATACTCTCTGCCAACTTGATGTAGTTGAAATTCTCAACTTCGGCGATCACCTTCTTTACGCCCATACGCTTTGCGAGCATTGCAGCCAGAATGTTGGTCTCCGATCGGCCGGTAACGGCGACAAATGCATCCATATTCGACAGACCCTCCTCCATCATTGCTTCGATATTTCGACCATCTTCGTTAATAATGAGAGTCGAATCGAGTGTTTCGGCCAACTTGTAGGCTTTATCTGCAATATACTCAACGAGTTTGATATTTACGCGATCCTGTAATTCGAGAGCAATGCGCTGTCCGATCTGGCTGCCACCCAAGATCATCAGGTTGTTGATGTCGATATTGCTCTGGCCCGAAAATGCCATTACCTCCTTGACACAATCCTCTTTGGTGATAATATAGACCATATCGCCCTCCATATAGGTATCGTTACCATGCGGAATAATTGTGCGGCCATCGCGCGTAATGGCAACGGTTCGATAGCTCAAAGGCTGCTGCTTCTCGGTATATGAGATCAATGTATGACCGACCAGATCTGACGTGGGATCAAGGCGGAATACAACGAGCGAGAGTTTGCCATTCGAGAAATCGACATACTCCGTTGTCGCCGTATGGCCCAAGAGCTTAATCACCTGACGAGCAGCAATCTTTTCGGGGTAGAAGAGGTAATCAATGCCCAAATTGATAAATACCTCTTTATTGTTCGGCTCGAGATACTCGTTATGGTCAATACGTGCGATCGACTTCTTTGCACCCATCTGTTTGGCCAAAATAGCCGAAATGATATTTCGTTCCTCCTCGTGATTAACTGCAATAAACAGATCAGCCTTACGCACAATCGCCTTGCGCAGTGTCGCAAATGAGGTACAATCACCCTCGACAGTGAGCAGATCGGCTACGGCCGACACATCCTCCAAGAGCTTACGGTCGCTCTCGATAACGGTTATTTCGTGGTTGTCGCCGCTGAGCATTCGTGCCAAATGGCAACCGACATCTCCGGCACCAGCAATGATAATCTTCATAGCAAAATATTTGCAAATTACGCTTACAAATTTATATATTTGCAACGGAAAGCGCAAAGTTTTTCATATTAATTATTTTAATTGTGCCAAATATGTCATCAATACTCACCGTAATACTGATTTCGATCGCCGCAGTTGGCCTTTTTGTGCTTGGAATGTCGCTAACTTTGATTTTCAAAGGACATAATATCGACTCCGAGATTTCGACTAATCGCCATATGCAGGAGCGAGGTATCAAATGTGCCGTTCAGGAGTCGCGTGAAGATATGGCCGATGCCGATTGTAAAGATGTCGGCTGCCACGGCAACTGCTCGGCCTGCGACGTTGAGGGCAACCCCCTCGAACACCACAAAAAAGAGGGGAGATAGTATAGCTCCGATTGCAAATTACGACCGCCGATCTCAATACAGAGATCGGCGGTCGTAATTTGGTATATATTAGCCGTATGACGGCTTACTTTTTGATACTCATAGGGTTGAGTATGTAGCCATATAATCGTCTGAAAAATATAGCGATTAAAGACTCTTTATACACTAAACGTTGTTTCCAGCGTTTAGCCCACCAACGACGAGCACGGAATAGAATCACTTTAGCGATATTTCCATTGGGTTGCATTTCGTTAAATTCGGGCGTGATAATTTCATTTATAACGCGTTTGGTAAGAGAGCTATCATCGCTTGATATGTTACCAAAATCCGCAATATCGGAGCCTAGATTCTCAACACAGATGCGGTTTGATATAGCGAGGAAACGGTCTAAATTAAATCTCTTTGCTATTTCGTTAATGTGTACCCAATCTACCTGCTTGCCATATTTGTGAGCAAATATAGCCCAATCACACAAGTGTCTTAAAACTGTTTCGGATGTTGCAAAGTGATCCGACATATGTTTGAGGAGAAATAGCGCATTAAAATTGGGCGATGGCAGAGCAATTGTAACCCTATTAAGATTGTGTTGATAGTTTTGAGATTCTTCAGATAACTCCTTCAAAATCTTCTCCAATGCAACGTTTGAAGCGTGTGAGTGTATATTCAGAAAGTTGCAATGGTTTTCAACCAGAATGCCATTTACAATGAAGGTTGTATGGTGATGCTTATCCTCGTTAATCTTAACGCCGTGCGTTTTGCGTAACAACTCATCTGCTTCCTGTTGACGACCATAGAGCCAGATATCTATGTCGCCACACGAACGATGTTCAGGAATAGGGTAGCAGAGGCTCAATCCATAACCTTTAAGTAGCATCATCTCGTAGCCATTTTGCGAATAGAATGTTGCGAGTTTTTCGATCGTTTTCAATTGACGATTATAGCTCTGCTCAATCTTGTCTATATTAGCCAGCCAACGTAGTTTAATATCTTTCGAGGGCAGATATTTGATAGGAATAACCTCTCCTTCAATCAGTCGCAATAAACCGTCCCACGCAATAGCCAATACGCCCTGTACTGCCGCCAACTTAATGACCTCGTTCCAATCAAAACGATCATTAAAGCGACATTTTGACGAGTCGCATTTGCGACCTAAACCTTCGCGGGTTAAAGCAAAAAGTATCTCCTTAATTTGCTCCAAATCTCTACTTGATAAACTCTTTAATGTTATACGCTACTCTCTTAATCTGCTCATCTGTAAGCGAAGAGCCCGAAGGTAGGCACAATCCGCGATTAAAAATCTTCTCGCTGGTGCCGTCGCCATAGAATGGGCAATCCGTAAATATGGGTTGCATATGCATCGGTCGCCACAAAAGACGCGATTCAACATTTTGACTATCAAGATATTGACGTATGTCATCTGCCGTTTTTCCATTGCATTTTGTGGGATCAACTTCGATGCAGGTGAGCCAGAAATTAGAATCAAAATCCGCCGTTGGATTCTGCTTTACACTTATGCCATCGCACCCAGCAAGCAACTCTGTGTAAAGCGCGTGAATGGCTCTGCGTCGGTTGATATGGTGATCAAGTACCTCCATCTGTCCGCGACCGATACCTGCGCAAATGTTCGACATACGGTAGTTGTAACCAATATGCTCGTGGTAATAGTAGGGACGATTTTCGCGTGCTTGTGTAGCAAAAAACATTGTGCGTTTTGCCTCCTCTTCGGTACGACATACCAAAGCACCGCCACCCGATGTGGTAATCATTTTGTTGCCATTGAACGACAATGCGCCAAATTCGCCAAAAGTGCCACATTGACGATTTTTGAAAGTCGAGCCAATTGCCTCGGCCGCATCCTCCATAATTGGAATGTTGTATTTGTCGGCTATTGTACATATTTCATCCATTTTTGCGGGCATTCCGTACAGATGAACGGGTACAATCGCTTTGGGATATTTACCCGTTGCAGCCTTACGATCAATGATCGCTTTTTCTAGCCATTCGGGAGATATATTCCACGTATCCTCTTCACTATCAACGAAAACGGGCGTAGCACCTAAATATTTGATGGGATTTGCGGATGCTGCAAATGTAAATGATTGGCAAATAACCTCATCACCTTCTTTAATCCCTAACTGTACCAACCCAAGATGTATTGCGGCAGTACCTGCAGAAAGAGCAACTATATGGCGATCTTCGCCGAGGAATTTTGACAAATCGTTTTCGAACCCATTCACATTCGGCCCGAGAGGCACTACCCAATTTGTATCGAACGCCTCTTGAATATATTTTTGTTCACCACCACCCATCTGAGCCAGCGAAAGCCAAATTCGATCTTGCATAATTATTTATATTTTATAAGTTTAGCAGGAACTCCAGCTACTACTGCATTATCTTCTACATCTTTAATTACAACTGAACCTGCTCCAATTAAACAATTTTTCCCCAACCGCTTAACTCCTGTCATAATAGTTGCTCCAATTCCGATATATGTATTTCGTCCTGTTTCAATAGCTGCTCCGAAATTGACCCCAGTTGAAATAAATGTCCCTTGTGATAGTTTAGAATGGTGTGCAATATTGGCGCTGATGCTAATCATTACATCTTTTTGTATTTCAGTGAATGGCATAATTAATGCATTGGCCAATATGTATATGCCTTCTGATGCTAAATTTACATTTGGAGATATATATGCTGTTTTATGAATAAAGTTGGGAGTTGTATAACCCAATGATCGTGCATATGATAATAATTTTACACGAACACTATTATTGCCAATAGGACAATATATATGATATTCATCTCTATTATCAATTTGTTTTAGATATTCGATATTTCCTAAAACGGGAATATCATTAATAACCTTTCCGCATAATAGAGGATTATCATCAATAAAACCACAGATATCTATGCCAGCCTCTTGTAGATAAACGGCATATACCTCACCATAAGAACCAGCACCAATGATTATTGCTTTCATAATTAATTATATCCATTAAATGGAGTTGTTGTTGAATGACCCTGTTTTGAGATATCGCTTCGCTTTAATACTTTTTGAATAGTTAGATATATAATCTTTATATCAGTCATAAAGGAAATGTTTTCGACATACCAAATATCTAATTCGAACTTTTGGGCCCAAGATATGTTGTTTCTGCCATTTACTTGCGCCCAGCCAGTAATTCCAGGACGTACATCGTGTCGATGTCGTTGCTGTTCATTATAAAGAGGTAGATAATGAACTCTTAACGGTCTTGGCCCGATCAGCGACATGTCGCCTTTAAGGACATTGATTAATTGGGGTAATTCGTCAATTGAGGTCGAACGAACAAATCGACCAACTTTTGTTAAGCGATCAGCATCAGGTAATAGATTGCCATTTGCATCGCGCTCATCGGTCATTGTCTTATATTTGATAATCTTAAATATCTTCTCATTCTTACCTGGTCGTTCTTGCAAGAAGAAGGCTCCTGCGCCTTTATTTGCAAAATGCAACCAAATTGTAACTACAATCAATATCGGAGATAGACAGATCAAGGCCGATAGAGCAATTACAAGATCAAAAAAACGCTTAAAAAAACGACAATACATCTTATTACAAACTTTTATACATATCAAGCATTGCTTGCCAAACATCCTGACGATTGTAGCGTGTGGCAATCAATTCACGAGCCGATGCTGCCATTTTTGCAGCCAGTTCTCGGTCGGTTGTGAGTCTGTGCATTGCTTCATAGAGTGCTTGCTCGTTTTGCTTCTGAATAATCAATCCGTTTTGTCCATCAAGAACAACCTCGTTGCAACCATTGATGTCGGTTACAATCTGCGCCAAACCCATCGCACCCGCTTGAATCACAACATTCGGGAACCCCTCGCGATAACTAGGCAAAACTGCAACATCTGACGCTGCCAAATAGGGGCGCACATCGTTCTGATAACCTGCAAATTCAATCTTCGGATTATTTTCGATCTCCGCTTTCGTTTCTGGTAAAACGGGGTCGAGCTTGTCTTCGAATTTGCCCACAAGTAAAAGTTTTGTCGCAGGCAATTCTCGGTTGAGTCGTTTGAAAGCTGCAACCAACTCATTGATACCCTTGTCGCGCACCATTCGCCCGATGAAGATAAAAGTAAAATCGTCCGCACAGCCCTGAATCTTCTCGGCACGTTGTATGACTTCGGGCGTACGCGCATAGTGTTCGAGGTTGACACCGTTGATATTGCCGTTGTGAATCTTCTCCATCGGCTTACGCGTGATGTGCTCGCGGAGTAGGGTAGCCTTCACGCCATCGCCCTCTGGAATTACTTTAGTGGCACATAGACAAGTGATACGCTCCATAGTTTTGAGTATGAAACGCAAAATACCGTGCGTGGTCTCGAAACGTAGACCGGTAACGAGGTAAATGCGGTGTGGAACACGTGCAGCCCACGCTGCAACCATCGAGAGAAGGCTTGCTTTCGGTGTGTTTGAGTGAACTATATAAGGACGTTCACGACGGAAAAGTTTGTAAAGGGCGACGAGCGAACGGCAGTCGGCAGCAAGACTAATTTCGCGACGCATAGGTACCCCGATTGTGCGAATGCCTTCTCGTTTAGCAACTTCTGCCAATGCTCCCGAATCGTTCGCAACCGCCACAACCTCAAACTCTTGATTGAGGAATTTGAGCTGCCCCTGCAACAACTCCAAACTACGATCAATCGTTGTATGTCGAAAGAGTTTATGCATTATTAACGATTATGCAAGTATTTATATATAAATTTAGGTAATATTCCTACTAATATTGGTTTAAAAACAAAGATATAATAGTAGAATGGTAAATGTAGCATCCGGTAGCCAACGTATTTGACATATACTTCATTGATTCTGCTTTTGAAAGTGCGACGATTTAATGCGTAACGATCATCTCGCATTTTGTATAGATGCTCCGATAGATTATGACCCTTATATCCAGCAGCATACATTTTAAACCATAAATGATAATCTTCAACTCTTAACAATCGTTCATCAACACTGTAACCTCCAACATATTTATATGCAGATGTTCTTGCCATTGAAGGTGCATGACAGAATGGTGTTGATTGTACAAAACTATATATATTGGGATATTCATCTCTTACTTTCCCAGTTTTGAAATCCCCATTTTCATCAAAATGAATCATTGGGCAACTTACAATTGCATATTCAGGATGATAATCTAAAAAAGCAATCTCTTTCTCGAATCGTGTGGGTAGTGAAATATCATCTCCATCCATACGTGCTACATATTCTGTATCTACGTATTCTAAACAATGATTAAGAGTGTAATTTAGACCACAATTATGCTCATTTTTGATTAATATAATATTAGAATGTTTTTTAGCATAATCTTGTGCTATTTGATAGGTATTGTCAGTTGATCCGTCATCGCACATAATTATTTGAAAATCTTGATAAGTTTGAGAGTACAAAGAATCAAGAGCTTCTGATAATGTAGAAGCACAATTATAGATGCCCATAATTACGGAGATTCTACATTGCGATTTGTTCATAAATTTTTAAGATTATTTTCCGATTAACCACATAAAATATGTAAAGCTTGTATTTGCTGCAAGAGTCCAATTAAATTTGTCTCCTTGTTTCTGCCAGATAGGCAATCTTAATAGCGGATATGCTAACAGAATAGGATACATAAACCACGATAGATAAGCAAATCTATTAGAGAAGGATGCTCGGATAAGCATAATCCAAAAAGAGTTGCAGAGAACGTATGTATTCAACAACATCAAATATGTTTTATCGCTAACCCTCTTCTTGACGACGACGTGCC
>JAFPAT010000077.1 GCA_017425655.1 Rikenellaceae bacterium
GACACTCCCGAACGGAGTGCAGCTGATTGGTCGCGACGACCGTTCGAATCGCCGTCGAGAGCCTCTTTCGGCACTGATCGCAAAGGCCGACACGACACGCCCGATCGTCGTTCTCGACCACCAACCCTACCACTTGGCAGAGGCCGATTCGCTCGGTATCGACCTGCAAATCAGCGGTCATACACATCGCGGGCAGGTGTGGCCACTCAATCTGCTCACCGACCGAATGTACGAACAGAGTTACGGTTATCGCCGTTGGTCGCGGGCACACATCTACGTTTCGAGTGGCTTGTCGTTGTGGGGTCCGCCGTTTAGAATCGGCACCCAGAGCGAGCTCGTCGTAATCCGACTTAAAAACAAATAAAGATATGGCTGACAACTACTTAGGCAAGAAGATGGAGGAGTATATGGCTCGCCGCGACGCGGGCTCTGCACCTCGACGTACGCCCACGCTGGCGCGTCTATTGGCGAAAAATCGCAGTCACCGCGCCTACGATCACTCGTTTGTTGTGCGCGAGGATCAATTGCGTCGCATTATCGAGGTCAATACGCGCACTCCGTCGGCTCGCAATCAGCAGGTTCTGCGCTTCCGCGCGGTGCTCTCGGACGAGGCGGCAAAGGTACTGCCGCACGTGCGTATGGGTGGCGCGCTGCCCGAGCTACATCTGCCCACTGCCGGCACCGAGCCGAACGCCTATATCGTCATCTGCGCAACCGTGCCCGAGACGCGCGAGGTGAGCATTGATTTGGGTATTTCGGTGCAATCTATGTTGCTGCAAGCCACCGAGATAGGGCTCAATGGGTTGTGCATTGCAGCATTCAACCGCGAGGGGGCGAAAGAGGCATTGGCACTGCCCTATGAGCCACTGTTGGTGGTTGCGATTGGGCGCGGAATGGATCGCATCGAGCTGACCGAAATCTCGGCCGCCGACGATCACCGCTACTACCGCCGCGAGGGCACGCACTACGTTCCGAAAGTCGCTCTCGACGAATTGATAATAAAATAACCCGACCTACTATACACTTAAAGCCACCTGCACGGGTGGCTTTTACATTATATATAATGGTGGTTTGAAAACAATTTTGTATCTTTGCAAAAATCTATTGACTGAAAACTATGGGATTATTCGATTTTTTTAAGAAGAAAAAGGCCGAAGAGCAGGCCGCTGCACCCGAAACCGTAGCAGCCGAGCGTGAGGAGCTGAACGTCGGTTTGGAGAAGACCAAGCAGGGATTGTTCAGCAAGTTGGCGCGCGCCGTGGCGGGTCGCTCGAAGGTCGATGACGATATGCTCGATGAGCTGGAGGAGATTCTGATTACCTCCGATGTGGGCGTTGAGACAACTGTGAAGATCATCCGTCGTATCGAGGAGCGTGTGGCACGCGACAAGTATATGAATGCCGCTGAACTTCAATCGATTCTGCGCGATGAGATCGCCCTGTTGCTCGAAGAAAATCACGGCAACGACAACACATTCGGACTCGACGCGAAGGAGGGCGAGCCCTACGTCGTGATGGTCGTTGGTGTCAATGGCGCAGGCAAAACCACCACCATCGGCAAGCTCGCGGCACAGCTCCGCAAGGCTGGCAAAAAGGTCTATATCGGTGCGGCGGATACATTCCGCGCGGCGGCGATCGACCAGCTGGGCGTGTGGGCCGAGCGTGCGGGTGCGACGATGATTCGTCAGGAGATGGGCTCGGATCCCGCCTCGGTGGCATTCGATACGCTCAAATCGGCAAAGGCAAATGGCGCCGACGTGGTGTTGATCGACACCGCAGGTCGTCTGCACAATAAGATCGGTCTGATGAACGAGCTGACCAAGATTCGCAACGTGATGGCGAAGGTGATTCCCGACGCACCGCACGAAGTGATGCTCGTGCTTGACGGC
Source organism: Rikenellaceae bacterium (assembly GCA_017425655.1). GTDB lineage: Bacteria > Bacteroidota > Bacteroidia > Bacteroidales > Rikenellaceae > Alistipes. The sequence continues at coordinate 1,889 of JAFPAT010000077.1, forward strand.
TCGACGGGTCAGAATGCATTTGAGCAGGCTCGTCAATTTACGCAGGCTACACAGGTTACATCGTTGGCTATTACGAAGTTAGACGGCACGGCAAAGGGCGGAGTTGTGATCGGTATCAGCGATCAGTTCCACGTTCCGGTGCGCTATATCGGCATTGGCGAGGGCATTGATCAGTTGAAGATTTTTGATCGCCGAGAGTTTGTCGATGCACTGTTTGGTGATAAATAAATCGACCGAAGATGAAAAAAATTAACGTAGTAACGCTCGGCTGTTCGAAAAATACGGTCGATTCGGAGCACCTCGCGGCGCAGTTGGCAGAGGCTGGTTACGAGATCGCGTTCGATAGCAACCGCACCAACGCAAAGGTCGTGGTGATCAACACCTGCGGCTTTATCGGCGACGCCAAGCAAGAGTCGATCGACACGATTCTGCGATTTGCTGCCGCAAAGGAGCAGGGGCTGATCGAGCAGTTGTTTGTAATCGGCTGTTTGAGTGAGCGTTATGCCGACGAGCTGCGTGCCGAGATTCCCGAAGTGGATGACTATTTCGGAGCGCGCGATATGCAGGGCATTGCTCGTGCATTGGGAGCTGCGGGCGACCCCGACACCTCGACCGAGCGTCTGACCTCGACACCGAAACACTACGCATACCTGAAAATTGCCGAGGGTTGCAATTGGCATTGTGGCTATTGCGCCATTCCGCTGATTCGCGGTCCGCATCGCTCGGTACCGATGGAGCGCTGCATCGAGGAGGCAGAGCGTCTGGCTGCACAAGGCGTGCGTGAGTTGATCGTAATCGCCCAAGATACAACCTATTACGGTCGCGATCTGTATGGTCGTCGTGCGCTGGCCGAACTGCTCGAAAAGCTGTGTAAGGTCGAGGGCATTGAGTGGATCCGTCTGCATTATGCCTATCCCACCGACTTCCCGCAGGATGTGATCGAGGTGATGGCGCGCGAGAAGAAGATCTGCCCCTACCTCGATATTCCGTTCCAGCACATCTCGGATCATCAGCTCTCGTTAATGAAACGTCGCCACACGAAGGCCGATGCCTATGCTTTGATCGAGCGTCTGCGTGCGGCAGTGCCCGATCTGGCTCTGCGCACTACGCTTCTGGTAGGCTATCCCGACGAGACGGAGGAGGATTTTGCCGAGTTGATGGAGTTTGTTGAGAAGGTGCGTTTCGAGCGTTTGGGCGTATTCCCCTACTCGGAGGAGGAGGGTACGTTCTCGGCTCGCGAGCTGGAAGACAATGTGCCAGAGGATGTTAAGCAGGAGCGCGTGGATCGCGTGATGGCTCTGCAAAATCGCATTTCGCTCGAAAAAAATCAGGCTCGTGTAGGTCAGCGTGAGCAGGTTATCATCGATTCACGTCAGGGCGATTGGTACGTTGCGCGCGGTCGCTACGACTCGCCCGAGGTCGATCAGGAGATACTGATCCCCGCCTCGGAGCGACAACTGCGTCGCGGAAAGATCTATACGGTCGAAATTACGGGTGCCGAGGAGTATGATCTCTACGCAAGCGTGGTTGCAAAATAAGCGAGTGCGAAATTTGTAAGTTTCACCTTTTTTTCATACCTTTGAGGTTGAAAAGATCAAAACAGACCCTAAAAATGGCAAAGAAGAGCATCATCGACAGCATCGAACAGAAGATCGCGCGACTCATCGAGCAACACGATCGTCTGAAAATGCAAGCCGCAGAGCTGCAGGCCCAGCGTGATAAACTTCAAGCGCAGAATAGGGAGTTGACCAATAGACTTGCCGAAGCTGAACGCCGCATCTCATCGCTCGAATTGAGCGAGGGTCTGGCGGGTAACTCGGCAGATAGAAAACAGGCCAAAGCGCGTGTCAATCGTCTTATGCGGGAGATTGATCGCTGCATCGCCTTGCTGAATAAATAACGAAGAGACTTAAACGAAGATGTCGAAACAATCGATAACGCTGAAAATCGCCGGTAAGCAATACCCCTTGAGCGTCGATAGCCGCAAGGAGGAGCTGTATCGTCTGGCCGAGCGCGAACTCAATGATCGATTTAGCCGCATAGAGAAGGCTAAATTCAAGGATTTCAAGCGCGAAGACTGCTTGGCTCTGGCTGCGTTGCAGATCAGTTTCGACTTTATTGAGACCCGCCTCAGCCGCTCGCTCGGAGATGAGCAGGTGGAGCAGTTGGCCGAACTTGATACAAAATTGGATCAATATTTGAATCAACTCGACTAACGAACCAGATGCCGAGAAGTTGTGTGCGCTCGATGCGTGCGTAGTTGCGGCAGGTGAGTTTAGATTATATATTGGGGGTGCAATGTGTTGAGAATAAACACTAAAAGCCTCGAGCGTTCTTTGAACATACAGACTTGGAATTATCCCGCATAGATTCCTTATAAGCTTTGCGAAACTGAACACTTTTTACATTGAGGATAACTCGACCCTTCAAAAACAGGCCTTAACCGCTCTTCGGAGCGGTGTATTCAGTGAATACCGTTGGACGTTTGCGATCGACAATGTCGGAGCCCTCACACCTGACTTATCTACAGCAGATTCGTCAAACAAGATTAGGAATCTCTATGCGGGTTTTTTATTTGATAACATTTGACAACAAACTATAAAACAAATACTTAAACCACAAAACAGACAAAATAACAATGAGCACAAGTATCGTAATACTGATCGCCGCTCTGGCTGCTGTGGCTGCCGTAGGTTGTTATATTTTGGTAACCAACCTCGTTACCAAAAATACAATCCGCGCTCGCCGTGAGGCCGCCATCAAAGAGGCAGAAGCAGAGGGTGAGATGATAAAGAAGGAGAAGATCCTTCAAGCAAAAGAGAAATTCATTCAGCTCAAAAGCGACTACGACCGTCAGGTTAATGACCGCAACGCTAAACTTAAGGAGCGTGAGCAGGCTATCCGCCAGAATGAAAATGCGATCAAAGATCAGCAGAAGGATCTCGATCGCAAGCATACCGAGGCTAATCGTCTGAAAGAACAGCTTGAAAATCAGCTCTCTACACTCGATCGCAAGAAGGAAGAGGTAGAGCGTATGATGCGTGAACAGAATGCTCGTTTGGAGCAGATCAGCGGTATGACCGCCGACGAGGCCAAGAATATTCTCATCGAGAATATGAAGGCCGAGGCAAAAGCCGATGCGATGACCTACATCAACGAGACCATCGAGGAGGCAAAGATGAGCGCGAATAAGGAGGCTAAACGTATTGTCGTTCAGACAATTCAGCGCGTTGCAACCGAGACCGCGATCGAGAATTCGGTAACCGTTTTCAATATCGACAGCGACGAAGTTAAGGGTCGCATCATCGGTCGCGAGGGTCGTAACATCCGTGCTTTGGAGGCTGCTACGGGCATTGAGATCATCGTCGATGATACCCCCGAGGCAATCATCCTTTCGGGCTTCGATCCTGTCCGTCGCGAGATCGCGCGATTGGCTCTGCATCAGCTGGTTACCGATGGCCGTATCCACCCCGCGCGTATCGAGGAGGTGGTTGCAAAGGTCCAGAAGCAGATCGAAGAGGAGATCATCGAGGTCGGTAAGCGTACCACAATCGATTTGGGTATCCACGGTCTGCATCCCGAGTTGATCCGCTTGATCGGTAAGATGAAATATCGTTCGTCGTATGGTCAGAATCTGTTGCAGCACTCGCGCGAGACTGCCAATATGGCAGGTATTATGGCTGCCGAGTTGGGCCTGAATCCCAAGTTGGCTCGCCGCGCAGGTCTGTTGCACGATATCGGCAAGGTGCCCGATGATGAGCCCGAACTGCCGCACGCAATTATCGGTATGAAGTTGGCCGAGAAATATAAGGAGAAGCCCGACGTATGCAACGCCATCGGTGCGCACCACGACGAGGCAGAGATGACCTCGCTCTACGCTCCGATCGTGCAGGTTTGCGACGCAATTTCGGGAGCTCGTCCCGGTGCTCGCCGCGAGGTTGTAGAGTCATACATCAAGCGTTTGAAGGAGATGGAGGATATCGCTCTGTCGTATCCCGGCGTAATGAAGACCTACGCAATTCAGGCAGGTCGCGAGTTGCGCGTGATTGTTGGTGCCGACAAACTATCGGATCAGGAGTCGGATCAGCTCTCGCACGATATCGCAAAGAAGATTCAGGACGAGATGACCTACCCCGGTCAGGTGAAGATCACCGTCATCCGCGAAACTCGTTCGGTAAGCTACGCGAAGTAATCATACGGCTTGCCGCATCGCATAATCAAGCCTCCCACCCATTCGGGTCGGGAGGCTTTTTTGTGAGAATAGGCTGTGAAATCATCTTGGATTATGCCAATTACTAAAATCGTCCGTGCAGTTCGCAGCACGGGCGGTCAATGTGTTATATCGGCGGGTGGCATTCAGCCGAGCAACGATTTCATAGAACCCGTTACACACCGCAAACCCGCGACTTTCAGTCGTGCTGTCCATCACCGTTGCGTGTACTCATATTTATATTTCTCCAACTATCTATCACAAAAAACCGAAACAAAAATTTGTTTCGGTTTTTTGTGATAATGTGAGCTCGTATTGGTTATAATATTGCGGTCAAAATACCTGTAAGAACAGCCCCGATTATTGAGAGAATAGACCAAAACTTAACCCAAAAATGGATATTATCGACCATTCTATAAATATCATTCTGTTTATTGTTTGCTGCAATCTGTTGCAAATTGGCAATTTCCGTGTTTGTAAGTTCGGGGAATTCAAAAACTCTCCATGTTGTATAGCCGTCTTCAAAAACAAAGTCAGTGTGGCTTATTCCATTAATAGCCTCTGCCTTTTTCTTTGCATCTTGCTCAGCAGTAAATCGTTCTTCGTTTACTCTTAGAATTTGTTTAATCTCTTCGGGAACATTTTTATATAGCTCAATAAGCATTCCCCTCTTAATCAAATCATTTTGTTCCATAGTAGTTCTGTTTTAGATATTATTAATAAAAAAAGAGCGCAAGACTATTCGAAAACTTATCGCTTGCGGACGGTTCTGGCAAACCTGCTACACTAATAAGCACGAATAGCTCACGCCCAATCGGACGTGAACTTTCAAAACTTATTCCCGTGTAGCTTGTGAATTTGCCAGAATTTACCGCAATGAGAATAAGAGCTAAAAGCTCAAAATTGTATGTCGGTCTAAATCAGTTTCTGTTTTGTCGATATCTATTTTGGTTTTACTCCGTAAAGATATAAAAAAATCTTCGATTATGTGCGAGCAAAGAGTAATTTTGAATTTTGAATCCTGAATTTTGAATATAAAAAACCGCCCGCGCAGCGAACTGCACGGGCGGTCAATGTGGTTATGTTGGCGGGGCGCAGGTGGCACAAATACCACCCTGCACCGACTCGCTATGCGGTCTGTGCCATCGACCTTGCGGTCGGCCTGCGAACCAAATAACTAATCCTCTGTGCCGACTCCGACTAACCCTTCTTGGGCTTCGGAGCGAGCATCATCGTCATCTTCTTGCCATCGAGTTTGGGCATCTGCTCAACCTTTGCGAGCTCCTCCAAATCGGTAGCGAAGCGCAGCAACAGGATCTCGCCCTGCTCCTTGAAGACGATCGAACGACCACGGAAGAAGACATACGCCTTCACCTTTGCACCCTCCTTCAAGAAGTTCTCGGCGTGGCGCAACTTGAAGTTGTAGTCGTGGTCGTCGGTCTGCGGACCGAAACGGATCTCCTTGATTACAACCTTCACAGCCTTGGCCTTGATCTCCTTGGCCTTGCGCTTGAGCTGATAAAGGAACTTCTGGTAGTCGGCGATACGGCATACCGGGGGATCGGCCTTGGGCGAAATCTCAATCAGGTCAAGCTCCATCTCATCGGCCAACTTAATAGCCTCACGAATGGGAAGCACGACGGGGTTTTCAATATTGTCGCCTACGACGCGTACCTGCGGTGCAGTGATCTCGTCATTGATGCGATGAGGATTCTCCTTTTCGGGACGACGTGGCCCGTTGGGACGCTGGCCACCGTTCTGGGGGCCTGCGTTGTTATTCCTCGGCGGAAATGGTTTTGTAGTGTTTATAGTTTTGTCCTCCTATTGGTTAATAAAACTTCTTGATTTACTGAATTTTGTCGTTACCTGCAGTCTCCTCCTTTACCTTCTCGAGGATCAGGTCGCGGAAGGCCTCCATAGTCATCTGACCCTTGTCGCCCTCGCCCTGAACGCGTACCGAAACCAGACCATCGGCCTGCTCCTTCTCACCTACAATCAGCAGATAGGGAATACGCTTCAACTCGTTGTCGCGGATCTTACGACCGATCTTCTCGTTACGGTTGTCGATCTGTGCGCGAACATCGTTGCGGTTGAGGAAGTCGGTAACCTTCTCGGCGTAGTCGTTGTACTTCTCGCTGATGGGCAGCACAGCCACCTGGTCGGGCGAGAGCCACAGCGGGAACTTGCCTGCGGTGTGCTCCAACAATACTGCCACGAAACGCTCCATCGAGCCGAAAGGTGCGCGGTGGATCATAATCGGGCGGTGGGGTTTGTCGTCGGCACCGGTATAGGTCAGATCGAAACGTTCGGGCAGATTGTAATCCACCTGGATAGTACCCAACTGCCACTTGCGACCAATAGCGTCCTTAACCATAAAGTCGAGCTTCGGACCGTAGAATGCAGCCTCGCCATACTCGATAACGGTATTTAGACCCTTCTCCTTTGCAGCGTCGATGATAGCCTGCTCAGCCTTCTCCCAGTTCTCGTCCGAACCGATATACTTCTCCTTATTGTTGGGATCGCGCAACGATACCTGTGCAGTGTAGTTGTCGAACTTCAAAGTCTTGAAGATATAGAGAATGATGTCGATAACCTTCTCGAACTCCTCCAACAGCTGGTCGGGGCGCACGAACATATGAGCGTCGTCCTGCGTGAAACCACGTACGCGAGTCAGACCGTGCAACTCACCACTCTGTTCGTAGCGATATACCGTACCGAACTCCGCCAGACGCAAAGGCAGATCCTTATACGAACGGGGCTTGGTCTTGTAGATCTCGCAGTGGTGGGGGCAGTTCATCGGTTTGAGCAGATACTCCTCGCCCTCGATGGGGGTGTGGATCGGCTGGAACGAGTCCTTACCATATTTTGCATAGTGGCCCGAAGTTACGTAGAGTTCCTTGTTACCGATGTGCGGAGTGATAACCTGCTGGTAGCCGTAAGCCTTCTGCACACGGCGCAAGAACTGCTCCAAACGGTCGCGCAGAGCGGCACCCTTCGGCAACCACAAAGGCAGACCCTGACCTACGCGCTGCGAGAATGCGAACAACTCCAACTCCTTACCGAGCTTACGGTGGTCGCGCTTCTTCGCCTCCTCCATCATCGCCAGATACTCATCGAGCATCGACTTCTTGGGGAACGAGATACCATATATACGGGTCAGCATCTGACGCTTCTCGTCGCCACGCCAGTAAGCGCCTGCAACCGAAGTCAGTTTGATAGCCTTGATTAATCCTGTGTTGGGCAGGTGCGGACCACGGCAGAGATCGGTGAATGCGCCATTGGTGTAGAACGAAATTGTACCGTCCTCCAATGCCTCGATCAACTCAACTTTGTACTGATCGCCCTTCTCGGTGAATGTGCGCAGAGCCTCGGCCTTTGCAACCTCGGTGCGGACAACAGCCTCCTTGGTGCGAGCCAACTCCATCATTTTCTGCTCGATACGCGGCAGGTCGCCCTCGGTGATGGGCACGGGGCAATCTACGTCGTAGTAGAAACCGCTCTCGATAGCGGGGCCGATACCGAACTTAATACCGGGGTACAATGCCTCCAAAGCCTCTGCCAACAGGTGCGACGAGGTGTGCCAGAATGCGTGCTTACCCTCATCGTCGTCCCATTTGAGCAGCTTTACGTGGCTGTCATCATTGATCGGCAGGTTCAGATCACGAACCTCGCCATTAACTTCAGCCGCCAGCACCTCCTGTGCCAAACGCTGGCTGATGCTCTCGGCGATCTGCATCGCCGTAGTCCCTTTGGCATACTCACGAATGCTGCCGTCGGGGAAAGTGATTTTCATCATTGTTTGTTTGTGTTTTGTTTGTGTTGTTAGTTTTCCTTGCGCCACGCTCCCACAATTACGAGACGGAATACACGGCGGTCGGCGTTATTTTAGTTTAATGCAAAATTTCTTCATTTTACTCCTCTGCGGGTTCGGGCAGTTTCAGATCGTGTACCGATACGTCGCGACCCTTCTCACGCTCGAAGTGCTGCAACGGGTTGGCATTCATCTGCGCCCAGCGACGACGGTTCTCGAAGATGTCGATCGCCGCATAGATAGCCTCACGCATCGACTGCGGATCAGCCAAATCCTTACCTGCAATGTCGTACGCCACACCGTGGTCGGGCGAGGTGCGCACCTTCGACAGCGCCGCCGTAAAGTTCACGCCCTCGGGCGAAATGGTCTTGAACGGAGCCAAACCCTGATCGTGATACATTGCCAACACTGCGTCATACTTCTTGAATGCGCCACTCGAGAAGAATCCATCAGCGGCAAAGGGACCAAACGCCAGCACCTTCTGCTCGAAGGCCTCCTGCACCGCGGGGCGAATCACCTCCTGCTCCTCTGTGCCGAGCAGACCTCCGTCGCCCGCGTGGGGGTTGAGTGCCAGCACCGCAATACGCGGCTCGACAATGGCAAAGTCGCTACGCAACGTGGCGCGCAGACGGTGCAGAGCCTCGACGATCTTCTCCTTCGAGATCGATTTCGACACCTCCGCCAGCGGAATATGAATGGTCATCAGACCGACACGCAATACCTCGCTGCACATCATCATCATCGGCTCGCCCTCCAACTCGGCAGCCAGGAACTCGGTATGTCCCGTATAGCGGAACTCGTCGCTCTGAACACTCTCTTTATTGATCGGGGCAGTAACCAAAACATCGATATCGCCCGCCTTCAAATCACGAATGGCAGCCTTCAACGATGCTACCGCAGCAGCACCCGCTTCGGGTGTGGCCTTACCCATCTCGATAGGGATCTCCGACGGACCGCAATCGAGGATATTTACCTTACCACGACGCGCCTGCGAAACCGACTGAATGGGGTTGTAGATGAATCCCTCAACGTCGCTCAATCGATTTTTGTAATATGTCGCCACTTTGGGCGAGCCGTAGATCACCGGCACAAAGCTCTCGGCCATACGTGCGTCAGCGAAAGTTTTGATTATAACCTCCCAGCCGATGCCGTTGGTATCGCCCTGCGTGATGCCTACTCGTATTTTGTTATCACTCATTGTGTTTTAGTGTACTTATCAACTTACAAAGATAGCAATATTTATTCAATTCGCAATTCACAATTCGCAATTCACGATTATTTTCTTTGATTTTCGGTGATTTTTAGATATTTGAGCGTCGGTTTGCCTATAACGAGGAGGCAAATTCGCAGGTCGGGACAGTTGCCCGAATAACGGACTCGCAAAGGCACAAGAGAAAGATAAAACAGATTACTGCGCATTAAATAATAAACACCCATATCCTATTGATAAATAACACATTACAGCAAATTCAAACTTCTGATTCCGAATTTTGAATCTTTATTATAAGGTATGGGAGTGAAATTTTTCCTGTTTTTTGAATAACAATCGGAAAAAATTTGTATCTTTGTTCAATTGAACGAAAAACAACTTAACCTCATTTTATTAATAGTTATGGCAAATACCAAAGAAAAGCTGTTCGATCTTTTCCCGCCGGTACCGACCGAGAAATGGGAAGAGGTTATTACGGCCGACCTTAAAGGGGCTGACTATGAGCGCAAACTTGTATGGCGTACTGACGAAGGTTTCAACGTACGTCCTTACTATCGCGCCGAAGACCTTAAGGCTGTTGAATTCTTGGGCACTGGCATCGGCCAGTTCCCGTATGTACGTAGCACCGGCAAGAGCAACGAGTGGCGCGTACATCAGACCATTGGCGTAGAGTGCCCCGCAAAGGCTAACGCCGAGGCTCTGAAAATCCTGAATGCAGGCGTTGATGCGCTTGGTTTCTGCATCTGCAATGCCGAGTTCTCGGCAGAGGATCTGGATACCCTGCTGGCTGGCATCGCTCTGCCCGCTATCGAGTTGACCATTTGCGGTTGCGCTGTTGAGCAGGTTGCTGCTCTGCTGCTTGCAAAGGTTGAGAAAGAGGGCGTAGCTGCTGACGACCTGCGCGTAAATCTGGTTGTCGATCCTATCGTAATGAAGCTCTCGACCAAGGGTTCGTTCGGCTGCTGCGAGAATGGTGAGAAGTGCTTCCCCCGCTTGGCAGAGCTCGTCAAGAAGACCGCTGCTTACAAGCGCGTTCGCGTTGTTGGCGTTACCGGTTCGCAGTTCCACAATGCTGGCTCGACCATCGTTCAGGAGTTGGCGTTCACGCTGGCTGTTGGCCACGAGTATCTCGTGAAGTTGATGGAGCAGGGCTTGAGCGTTGATGAGGTGGCAGAGAAGATCCGCTTCACGATGGCTGTTTCGTCGAACTACTTTATGGAGATGGCAAAGTTCCGCGCAGCACGTATGTTGTGGGCTAACATCGTTGATGCATACAAGCCCGAGTGCAAGTGCTCGACCAAGATGTTCACTCACGCTGTTACTTCGAAGTGGAACCAGACCGTTTATGACCCCTATATCAATATGTTGCGTGGTACTACCGAGGCAATGTCGGCAACTATCGCCGGTGTTCACTCGTTGGAGGTTACTCCGTTCGACGCTGCATTTGAGACCCCGACCGAGTTCTCGGATCGCATCGCACGCAACGTACAGTTGCTGTTGAAGCACGAGTCGCACTTCGATCAGGTAGTTGACCCCGCAGGTGGTTCGTACTACATCGAGACCCTGACCAAGAACATCGCCGAGCAGGCATGGGCTCTCTTCAAGACCGTTGAGGAGAAGGGTGGCTATATGGCTGCATTCAAAGAGGGCTTCATCGTAGCAGAGGTAGAGAAGGCTGCAGCAGCAAAGGATAAGGCAGTTTCGACTCGCCGTCAGATCCTGTTGGGCGCTAACCAGTATCCCAACTTCACCGAGGTTGCCGCTGACGACGTTAAGGCAGAGGTTGTAACCCGCACAGCTTGCGAGTGCAACTGCTTGAAGCCCTACCGTGGTGCAATGGCATTCGAGCAGATGCGTCTTACCGTTGACCGTAGCGAGAAGAGCCCCAAGGCATTTATGCTGACTTGTGGCACTCTGGGTATGGCTCGCGCACGTGCGCAGTTCTCGTGCAACTTCTTCGGTTGCGCAGGTATCCGCGTACAGGACAACACCTTCTTCAAGTCGGTTGAGGAGGGCGTTGAGGCAGCTTTGGCAGCAAAGGCTGACATCGTAGTTGTTTGCGCAGCTGACGATGACTACCTGACCGTAGCTCCCAAGGCGAAGGAGTTGCTGGGCGACAAGGCTATCCTTGTTGTTGCAGGTGCTCCCGCATCGATGGACGAGCTGAAAGCACAGGGCATCGAGAACTTTATCCACGTTAAGGTTAATGTACTCGACACCTTGAAGTATTATTTGAAAGAACTCGGTATCTAAACGGAAGGAAAAACTATGAGAGCAAAATTCGCTGATTTGGCATACGCAGGCGCAGCTTGTGATGCACAGAAGCCGTGCGAGTGCAATGAAAACGTATGGCTGACCGCCGAGCAGATACCCGTTAAAGGTCATTACTCGGCAGAGGATCTGGCCGGTATGGAGCACCTGAACTATGCAGCAGGTATCGCTCCGTTCCTGCGCGGTCCCTATTCGACAATGTATGTAATGCGTCCCTGGACCATTCGTCAGTATGCAGGTTTCTCGACCGCAGAGGAGTCGAACGCATTCTACCGCCGTAACCTGGCTTCGGGCCAGAAGGGTCTGTCGGTAGCATTCGACTTGGCTACTCACCGTGGTTACGACGCTGACCACCCGCGTGTAGTTGGTGACGTAGGTAAGGCAGGTGTATCGATCTGCTCGGTTGAGGACATGAAGGTACTCTTCGACGGTATTCCTCTGAACCAGATGTCGGTTTCGATGACCATGAACGGTGCCGTACTGCCCGTTTTGGCATTCTACATCGTAGCCGGTTTGGAGCAGGGTTGCACCCTCGATCAGATGGCAGGTACGATCCAGAACGACATCTTGAAGGAGTTCATGGTTCGTAACACCTATATCTATCCCCCCGAATTCTCGATGCGAATCATCGCCGATATCTTCGAGTACACTTCGAAGAATATGCCCAAGTTCAACTCGATCTCGATCTCGGGTTACCACATGCAGGAGGCAGGTGCAACCGCAGACATCGAGCTGGCTTACACGCTGGCCGACGGTCTGGAGTACTTGCGCGCAGGTGTTAATGCCGGCATGAGCATCGACCAGTTCGCTCCGCGTCTGTCGTTCTTCTGGGCAATCGGTATGAACCACTTCATGGAGATCGCAAAGATGCGTGCTGCACGTATGTTGTGGGCAAAGATTGTTAAGCAGTTCGAGCCCAAGAATCCCAAGTCGTTGGCACTGCGTACTCACTCGCAGACCTCGGGTTGGTCGCTCACCGAGCAGGATCCTTTCAACAACGTAGCTCGTACCGCAATCGAGGCTATGGGTGCCGCTCTGGGTCATACCCAGTCGTTGCACACCAACGCTCTTGACGAGGCAATCGCACTGCCGACCGACTTCTCGGCACGTATCGCTCGTAACACCCAGATCTACATCCAGGAGGAGACCAACGTATGCCGCGAGGTTGACCCGTGGGCAGGTTCGTACTACGTAGAGGCTCTGACCAACGAGATCGCTCACAAGGCTTGGGCACTGATCGAGGAGGTAGAGAAGCTCGGTGGTATGGCAAAGGCAATCGAGACCGGTATTCCCAAGATGCGTATCGAGGAGGCTGCTGCACGTAAGCAGGCTCGTATCGACTCGGGCGTTGAGAAGATTATCGGCGTAAACGAGTACCGTCTTGAGAAGGAGGCTCCGATCGACATCCTTGCAGTTGATAACACCGCAGTACGCGAGTCGCAGATCAAGCGTTTGCAGGAGCTGCGTGCTAACCGCGACGAAGCAGCTGTTCAGAAGGCTCTGGCAGCAATCACCGAGTGCGTTAAGACCAAGCAGGGCAACCTGTTGGAGTTGGCTGTTGAGGCAGCAAAGGTACGCGCAACTCTGGGTGAGATCTCGGACGCTTGCGAGGTTGTAGTAGGTCGCTACAAGGCAGTAATTCGTTCAATTTCAGGTGTATATTCGTCAGAGGTGAAAGCAGATGCAACTTTTGCTAAGGCTAAAGAGATGGCCGAGGCATTCGCAAAGAAGGAGGGTCGTCAGCCCCGTGTAATGATCGCAAAGCTCGGTCAGGATGGCCACGATCGTGGTGCAAAGGTTGTAGCAACGGGTTACGCCGATATCGGCTTCGATGTTGATATGGGTCCGTTGTTCCAGACTCCCGAGGAGGCTGCAAAGCAGGCAGTTGAGAATGACGTACACGTAGTAGGTGTATCGTCGTTGGCAGCAGGCCACCTCACCCTTGTTCCGCAGATCATCGCCGAGCTGAAGAAGCTGGGTCGCGAGGATATCGTTGTAGTAGTTGGTGGTGTAATTCCCGCACAGGACTACGATCAGCTCTATCGCGACGGCGCAGCAGCAATCTTCGGTCCCGGTACCCCGATCGCAACTGCAGCTATCAAGATTTTGGAGATCCTCTCGGAGGAGTAATCCGAATCTGTTAGCATACACAATAGCCGAGAGGCCGCCCAATCACGGGCGGCCTCTTTTTTATCGCACCACCCGTTTGCGCCCCATACCTATATATTATATATGC
>JAFPAT010000010.1 GCA_017425655.1 Rikenellaceae bacterium
GATTTGAGCGAGGAGTTCACCGCCGCAATCGACCTTGTGGAGTATCGTCCCAACTACCTGCGCTACGAATATGAGTCGAGCGGTACGGGCGTGGCCATCTTCTCGGAGATCTACTACAACAAGGGTTGGAAGGCCTACCTCGATGGCGAGGAGGTGCCCTATTACAGAGCCAATTACATCCTGCGCGCGATGACCCTGCCCGCGGGCAAGCACACCGTCGAGTGGCGATTCCGCGCCCCCGCATTTGGCAAGGTGGAGGCGGTAACGCTCTGCTCGTCGATCGCAATTTTGGCGGGCGTGGCAGCCGTTCTGGTTGTCGCCTTTATCCGCCGCCGCAAACAAAAAGAAAATCTGACAAAAGATGAAAGATAATCGCAAACTCAAACGCCGCGTACGCAATTCGTACGCCATTTCGACCATCAGCGTCGCGCTGGTAATCTTCCTTTTAGGATCGGTCGGCTATCTGCTCTCGGCAGCCGTTAAGAGCTCGCGCGAGTTGCAAAATCGCGCAATGCTGACCATCGAACTTGCGCGCACGGCCGAGCCCGAACAGCGCGAAAGTATCGAACGCCAGCTCTCGGCAAAGGAGTTTATCACCTCGGTCGAATTTTCGAGCAAGGAGTCGAAGGCCGAAGATGAGGCCTTCCGCGAGATGTTTGGCGACGATTTCGAGAAGGTGTTGGGCGAAAATCCCCTGCTCGACAGCTACGAGGTGCTGTTGGATGGCTCGAAGGTCGCTCCCGAACAGATCGATGAGTTGGTATCGGAGCTGAAAAAGATGAAGGGTGTGGGCGATGTGATCGTGCCACTCGGAGTGGTCGAGAAGATCAATTCGACAATCAGCCGCATCCGCACGATTCTGCTTGTTTTCGGTGGTGCGTTGCTGTTGATTTCGCTGATTCTGTTGAACAATACGATCCGAATTTCGATCTACTCGAAACGATATATCATTAATACACAGAAACTTGTCGGTGCGACCAAGTGGTTCATTATGCGACCTTTCCTGGGTAGTGCTTTGTGGCAGGGCGTGCTGGCGGGTGTGCTGGCAGCGGCGATGTTTGTCGTTGTGATATGGCGTTTGGATGCGGCAATGCCCGAATTCGGAACGCTGACCGAACCCTCGACGGCGGCTGTGATTATGGCGGCAATGATCGGCGGTGGCGTTGTGATCTCGCTTTTGTTCACTACCTTTGCGGTCAATAAGTTTGTCAATATGAAAACGAATAAAATACACCTCTACTAATGAAAAAGGAAAAAGATAACAAACCCGCTTTGGTCGAAGATGCACGTATGGCCCTCACCAAGAAGAACTATGTGATGATGCTCATCGGCTTTGCGGTGATCGTTTTGGGCTTTGTGCTGATGACCGGTGGCGGCAGCTCTTCGCCCGACGAATTCAACTACGAGATGTTCAACTTCCGTCGCATTACACTCGCGCCGATTTTGGTTATTGGCGGCTTTGCGTTCGAGATCTTCGCAATTATGAAGCGTTTCGACGGTGATAAATCGAAGGAGGAGTAATCAACGTGGAGTATTTAGAGTCGATAATTCTCGGTATAGTTCAAGGACTTACGGAGTTTTTGCCCGTTTCGAGTAGTGGCCATCTCCAAATCGCAAAGGAGCTGTTGGGTGTCGAGATCGAGGAGAACCTTACCTTCGACGTAACGCTCCACGCCGCAACGGTGTTGAGTACGATCGTTGTACTGCGTAAGCAGATTTGGGATCTGGTGCGCGGATTGTTGCGTTTCGAGCGCAACTCGCAGACCGAATATATCGCCAAGATCGTGCTGTCGATGATCCCGATCGGTATCGTCGGTTTTGCGTTCAAGGACCAGTTCAACGCAATGCTCTCGTCGTCGGTGATTATGCTCATCGTGGGTGAGATGTTGCTCGTGACGGCGGCTCTGCTCACCTTTGCGGCACGTGCCAAGGAGCGCGAGAAGAGCGAATTGTCGTGGCGCGATGCGTGGATCATCGGTTGCGCACAGGCGGTGGCGGCTATGCCGGGTCTGTCGCGCTCGGGTACCACGATTGCAACGGGTCTGCTGCTGGGCAATAAGCGCGAGGTGGTGGCGCAATTCTCGTTTTTGATGGTTCTGCCCCCGATTCTGGGCGAGGCGTTGCTCGATGTGATCAAGAGTGCGGGCGAAACGGCTGCAACGGGAATCTCGGCAGGTGTTATGGCGGCAGGTTTCGTGGCGTCATTCGTTACGGGTTGCCTGGCTTGTAAATTTATGCTCGGCATTGTGCGCCGCGGTAAGCTGACCTGGTTTGCGGCATATTGCGCAGTGGCGGGAATTGTAGCCATATTGAGCTATATAATATAGTATATACCAATGGAAAACACGATCAACTATAACGAGGGCCATATCTTTGTGGTCGATAAACCCTACGAATGGACCTCGACCGACGTGGTGCGCAAAATCAAATACAACCTGCGCCACAAGGGTTTCAAAAATATCAAAGTGGGCCACGCCGGAACGCTCGATCCGCTGGCGACGGGCATTCTGATTGTCTGCGTGGGCAAGGCTACCAAGATGGTTGAGCAGCTGCAAGCCGAAGAGAAAGAGTATGTTACCGAGATGATGCTCGGTGCAACCACGCCGAGCTACGATATGGAGCACCCCGTAGATGCGACCTATCCCACCGACCACATCACTCGTGAGAAGGTCGAAGCGGCATTGGCGGAGTTGTGTGGCGAGCGTTTGCAGACCCCACCCGTCTATTCGGCCAAGAAGATCGACGGTCGCCGCGCCTATGAGTACGCCCGCGAAGGTGCGCTGGCCGAGACCGAGACCAAAATGCGTCAGGCGCTGATCAATATTTACGAGATGGAGCTTTTGGAGTACGATATGCCCCGAATCAAGATCCGCGTTCGTTGCAGCAAGGGTACCTATATCCGCTCGATTGCGATGGAGCTGGGCGAAAAACTCGAAAGCGGAGCCTATCTGACCTCGCTGTGTCGCACGCGCAGTGGCGGTTTTACGTTGGCATTGGCGCAAAATCTCGAAAAAATATTGGAAAATCTCTAATTGAGTGAAACAAAATCGAATCGTTTACGTATTGTTTATATTAATGCGCTGTCTTTTGCAGCAAACAAACTAACAGATACGATATGAAACTTTCGCAGTACGGCTACTCATTTTCGCCCGAAATGTTGGCAAAGTACCCGACCGACAACCGCGACGACTCGCGTCTGATGGTCATCAATCGTGCCAACGGTACTATCGAACACAAAACTTTCAAAGATGTTATCGACTACTTCGATACCGATGACATCTTCATCTTCAACAATACGAAGGTTTTCCCCGCACGCCTCTACGGCAACAAGGAGAAGACCGGCGCAGAGATCGAGATCTTCCTGCTGCGCGAATTGAACCGCGAGCAGCGTCTGTGGGACGTTCTGGTTGATCCCGCGCGTAAAATCCGTATCGGTAATAAGCTCTATTTCGGCGATGATGACCTGCTGGTTGCCGAGGTGATCGACAACACCACCTCGCGTGGCCGTACGTTGCGTTTCTTGTTCGATGGCGACTACGACGAGTTCAAGAAGGCCCTCTATGCTATGGGCGAGACTCCGCTGCCCCGCTGGGTGCGCGAGAAGGTCGAGGAGATCGACGAGGAGCGTTACCAGACCATCTTCGCAAAGCACGAGGGCGCAGTTGCGGCTCCGACCGCAGGTACGCACTTCTCGAAGCACCTGTTGAAGCGTATGGAGATCAAGGGTATCAACTCGACCGAGATCACACTGCACGTGGGTCTGGGCAACTTCCGCACGGTCGATGTCGAGGATCTCACAAAGCACAAGATGGACTCGGAGCAGATCATCGTTACGTCGGAGGCTGCCGAGGCTGTAAATAAGACCAAAGAGGGCGGTCATCGCGTTGTAGCTGTGGGTACGACCGTTATGCGTACCATCGAGAGCACCGTTTCGACCAACGGTATGCTGAAGCCCTACGAAGGCTGGACCAACAAGTTCATCTTCGCTCCGTATGACTTTACGGTTGCCGATGCGATGATCTCGAATTTCCACCTTCCCTACTCGACCCAGCTGATGATGGTAGCGGCATTCGGTGGCTACGATCTGGTGATGGAGGCCTACCGCGTGGCGAAGGAAGAGGGCTATCGTTTTGGCACTTACGGCGACGCAATGCTGATTCTATAAAAAATTTTTCGTATCTTTGCAGAATGAGAAAAAAATAGAGTGATGGGTAAAAACAGAATTCTATACGTTTGTCAAGAGATAAAGCCCTATCTGCCCGAGTCGGATATGGCAAATCTTTGTCGCACGCTGTCGCAGGCGATGCAGGAGCGCGGAAACGAAATCCGTACCTTTATGCCTCGCTATGGCTGCATCAATGAGTATCGCAACCAATTGCACGAGGTTATCCGTCTGTCGGGTATGAACCTCATTATCAACGATAACGACCACCAATTGATTATCAAGGTGGCTTCGATTCCGTCGGCACGAGTGCAGATCTATTTCATCGACAACGACGACTGCTTCTCGCGTAAGGCAGTGCTGGTCGATGACAAGGGTAAGGCGTTCGAGGATAACGACGAGCGCGCGATCTTCTTCGCTCGCGGTGTGCTCGAAACGGTCAAGAAATTGCGCTGGGAGCCTTCGATCGTTCATTGCCACGGCTGGTTCTCGAGCATCGTGCCGATCTATCTGCGCGAGGTCTTCTCGGATGACCCGATTTTCAAGGATGTCAAAATCGTAGCGTCGATCTATGGCGAGGGTTTTGAGGGAGAGTTGGATGCAGAGATGCGCCACAAAATCGAGAATGAGGGCGTTGATGGCAAAAAATTGGAAATTATTGAGCGCCCCTCATACCAAAACCTGATGAAACTCGTTATTGATTATGCCGACGGTATAATCGTCGAGACCCCTGAATTGGACTCGGAGATTGCTGACTACTTGGCAGCAAGCGGTAAGCGAGTGCTTGAATATCAGGACAAAACAACGACCGAATACTTGGACAATTATCAGAAATTCTATGATGAATTGCTATAAAAAGTTTTTCCGCCGACTCGCATCGGTGGCTCTGTCAGCAATCGCCTCGATTGCAATCTTCTCGGCTTGTACCGAGGTTAATGATGCGTTGGGCGAGAATCTGATCCCCGAAAACCAGCGTATGAAGATCTTCATCGACACGCTGGGCAGCGTCAAAACATACAACACACAGACCGATTCGCTCCAATCGACCATCGTCGGTTCGAGCTATGCCTATATCGGTCAGTTGCAGAACGATACCTTCGGTCTGCGTCGTTGCTCGTTCATCGGTCAGATGCTGCCGTTGGGCCTGCCCTATCGCGCGGGTTTCGGTCTGGATCCCATTCTGGACTCGGTGATGTTCACCTACTCGATTTCGGATTACAAGGGCGACACCACCGCAGCACAGAAATTCATTGTCTATGAGGTAAATGAGGATTTCATCCCCGAGGATACGACATTCTACATCAACTTCGATGCCGAGGGTTATATCAATCCCGAACCGCTCTTTACCTTCGAGATCACCTCGCCGACGAAGACCGCATCGCGTGTGAATTTGACAGCGAAGGGTCGCGAGTATATCAATCGTCTGATGACAACCGATACGACCATCTATTACAACGATACATTGTGGATCAATAAGTTCAAGGGTCTTTATGTTGCTCCCGAGCAGAGCGATCGCCTCTCGAAGGTGGTCTATCGCACCGAGACCTCATACACGGGTCTGCAACTCTGGATGCGCGACCACGACTCGATCGACCACGACCTTATCTACGATACCATCTCGGCGTCGTATGCTTTCTATGCACAAAAAGCGAAGGTCGGCAACGTAGCAGCGAACATGGTTGCGCACGACTACGAGGGCAGTATCGTCGGCCGTTCGGGTCTGAATGACACTCTGCCGGGCGACCCCACGCAGAAGATTATCTACGTCGAGGGTATGGGTGGCGTGAATGGTTATTTGAAGATCACAGACGAGTTCATCGAGCAGCTTGCCGTGTTGGGTGATCCCGACAAAAATGGCGGCTACGAGAACGTGTCGATCAATCAGGCTATGGTCTATATCCCGCTGACGGTCAATGTAGATGATCCCGCCGAGCGCCCTGCGGCAATTCCCTTCCTCGATGCTGCTCCGGCACGTATGGGTATGTATCTCGATATGAAGCAGATTGTCGGTATCGATGACTACGACTATGAGTACGAGGCTTCGTTGTACGACAACTACGGTTCGGACTATCGTCTGCCCTTCGGTGGCGACCTGAATCGCTCGCGTGGCCGCTATGCGATGGACATCACGGTTTATACGCAGCGTCTGTGGAGCGAATATCGCAATGCCGATGGCGACCTGTCGCAGATCAAGGATCGAGCGATCTTCATTGCGCCGGCAATCAAGGAGCTATTTACACTCGGTCAGGTGGCCTTGCGAGGCGACGAGTCGGTGCAGGTTGTGCTTACCTATACACTAATGAGGTAAATCAACTGAAAGAGAGCAAGAAACGAGAGAAAACAACCTAAGTGCGTACGCGACTTAGGTTTTCTCGTTTATAGAGAACAAACGAAATGAGGGGCGCGCATCAGTAGTAGCAACGCCGAATGCAACGCCCCGATAGGAATAATATAGCGAAGAAGAGTAATGCAGGAAAATCTGGTAATCGTCGAGTCGCCTGCCAAGGCAAAGACGATTGAAAAATTTTTGGGTAAGGACTTTGTGGTCAAGTCGAGCTTCGGCCACATCCGCGACCTGGCAAAGAAGGATCTGGGTATCGATCTCGAAGGCGGTTTCAAGCCTATCTATGAGATCCCCGACGATAAGAAGAAGGTCGTAGCCGAGTTGAGCAAGCTCTCGCGTAGCGTCAAGACCGTATGGCTGGCATCCGATGAGGACCGCGAGGGAGAGGCTATCGCTTGGCACCTCACAGAGGTTTTGGATCTGCCCGTCGATACAACCAAACGAATTGTATTCCACGAAATTACAAAGAAAGCGATCCTCAACGCAATCGAGGAGCCGCGAACTGTCAATATGGATCTGGTCAATGCGCAGCAGGCTCGCCGCGTATTGGACCGCTTGGTGGGCTTCGAGCTTTCGCACGTGCTCTGGAAGAAGGTTAAGCCGAGCCTGTCGGCAGGCCGTGTGCAGAGTGTGGCGGTGCGACTGCTGGTTGAGCGAGAGAGAGAGATCATCGACTTCAAGCCGACCGACTATTTCCGTGTTGTGGCACTCTTCTCGATAGCAGGCGACGAGGCAACGCAATTCCGTGCCGAGCTCAATCGTCGTTTCGAAACACGCGAGGAGGCTGTGGCATTCCTCGAAAGCTGCAAGGGGGCACGTTTCTCGGTCGTGAAGAGCGAGGAGAAGCCTTCGCAGCGCGTTCCCGCACCCCCATTCACCACCTCGACCTTGCAGCAGGAGGCAGGTCGTAAGTTGGGTATGTCGGTATCGCAGACAATGTCGCTCGCACAGCGTCTGTATGAGCAGGGTTTGATTACCTATATGCGTACCGACTCGGTCAATCTGTCGGGTCAGGCTCTGGCGCAGACCAAGGAGGAGGTTATCAAACTCTTTGGCGAGAAGTATCACCAGATTCGTAACTATAAGACCAAAACCAAGGGCGCGCAAGAGGCTCACGAGGCTATCCGCCCCTCATATTTGGAGCGCACCACAATCGAGGGCAATACGGCCGAAAAACGTCTTTATGAGTTGATTTGGAAGCGTGCCGTTGCTTCGCAGATGGTTGCAGCCGAGATCGACCGTACGATCATTACGATCGATATGAACGACGGCGAGGCGCAGTTCATCGCTACGGGTGAGGTGATCCGTTTCGACGGTTTCCTGAAACTCTACTCGGAATCGACCGACGACGATCAGACGAACGACACTACGCAGGGTATGCTGCCCGCGTTGTCGGTTGGTCAGTCGCTTGACGTGAAGTCGATTACCGCGACACAGCGTTTCACGCAGGCTCCGACGCGCTATAACGAGGCACTGCTCGTTAAGCGTTTGGAGGAGTTGGGTATCGGTCGTCCTTCGACCTATGCGCCGACCATTACGACGATCATCAATCGCGGTTATGTCGTAAAGCAGAATAAGGAGGGTGTTAAGCGTGCCTACGAGCAGCTGACCCTCGATGGCGAGCGCATCAAATCGAAGATGCTCTCGGAGAATATCGGCAAGGAGAAGAGCCGCCTGGCTCCCACGGATATCGGTATGGTTGTGAATGACTACTTGGAGAGCTCGTTCCCTACCATTATGGACTACAACTTTACGGCAAGTGTCGAGAAGCAGTTCGACGAGATCGCCGAGGGCGAGATGGAGTGGAACAAGATGATCGGCGAGTTCTACTCGGACTTCCATCCGACCGTTGAGCAGGCTCTCGAAACACAATCGACCAAGACCAATCAGGTGCGTGTGCTGGGCATTGATCCCGTATCGGGCAAGGAGGTTTCGGCACGTATCGGTCGCTACGGCCCGATGGTGCAGATTGGTGGTAACGATGGCGAGAAGGCCCGTTTCGCAGGTCTGAAAGCGGGTCAGTTGATCGCATCGATCACCTTGGAGGAGGCTTTGGAGCTCTTCTCGTTACCGCGCGAGCTGGGTGAGCTGAATGGCGATCAGTTGGTTGTCGGTTTGGGTAAGTTCGGACCCTATCTGCGCAACAACAATCGCTTCACCTCGCTGCCGAAGGGTGAGGATCCCTATACGATCAGCTACGAGCGTGCCGTTGAGCTTGTCTTGGCGCACGAGAAGCAGATGGCCTCGGCAAATACCCCCGTTAAGAGCTTTGCGGAGGATGCCGAACTGCTGATTAAGAATGGTCGTTATGGCGTTTATATCGCCTACAAGGGCAAGAACTATCGAATCCCGAAGGGTTGCAAGGTTGAGGTTTTGAGCTATGAAGATTGTCTTAAAATTATAGACGGGAGCAAGAAATAGTTGTTTCGGTCGAAATTTTTCGCTATCTTGCGGAGCGTTTTCCATCTTTTCGAGGGCTGGCAGACGCTCCGCAAGTGCATTTATGACAAATTATTAATACAAAATAAAACTAACTACTTACTATGAAAAAACTTATTTTCAGCGTGCTTTTCGTGGCGTTGGCATTCGGCGCACAGGCACAGCGCAAGGGTGAGGCACAGAAGCCCGAAGGCTACAAGATCACCGATAAGGATTGTGTTGAGGCAACTTCGATCAAGGATCAGAGCCGCAGTGGTACCTGTTGGAGCTTCTCGGGTACGGCATTCCTCGAAAGCGAGATTTTGAAGCAGGGCGGCGAGGTAGTCGATCTGTCGGAGATGTGGATCGTACGCCACTGCTACGAGCTGAAGGCCGAGAAGTTTGTTCGTATGCACGGCAAGCTCAACTTCGGTCAGGGCGGTGCTACGCACGACGTGATGAACGCAATCGAGGAGTTCGGTATCGTTCCCGAAGAGGTTTATCGCGGTCTGAACTACGGTAGCGAGAAGCACAACCACTATGAGGTTGATGCTCTGTTGCTCGGCTACTTGCAGGGCGTTGTGAAGCAGAAGACCCTCTCGCCCGCGTGGAAGGATGGTTTCAACGCTATCCTCGACGTATATTTCGGCCCGAAGGTTGAGAAGTTCACCTACAACGGCAAGGAGTACACTCCGAAGTCGTTCGCCGAGTCGTTGCCCGTCGATATGTCGGACTACATCTCGTTCACCTCGTTCACTCACCACCCCTTCTATACGCAGTTCGCAATCGCAGTTCCCGATAACTGGGCTTGGGGTCTGTCGTACAACGTACCCATCGACGAGTTGATGGAGATTATGGATGCTTCGCTCGATGCTGGCCACTCGATCTATTGGGCTACCGACGTGAGTGAGAAGGGTTTCAGCCGCCAGCTGGCTCTGGGCGTTGTTCCGACCGTTAAGTTGGAGAACTTGGAGGGCACCGAGGCCGAGCGTTGGGGTAAGATGACTCCGCAGGAGCGCGATGCTGCGCTGTATAGCTTCTCGCAGCCCACCGCCGAGTTGGAGATCAACCAGCAGATGCGCCAGGTTGCTTACGACAACTATGAGACCACCGACGACCACGGTATGCAGATCGTAGGTCGCGCTGTGGATCAGATCGGTAACAAGTACTTCAAGGTGAAGAACTCGTGGGGCGAGGTAGGTCCTTACAAGGGCTACTACTACTTCTCGTACCCCTTCGCGGCTTACAAGACGATGAACATCGTTGTAAATAAGAACGCCGTTCCCGCGAAGATCCGCAAGGCTTGCGGTATCGAGTAACGAACTGTAATCCTGACGATTAAAGCCGCACTCGGAGAATTTCGGGTGCGGCTTTTTCTTTTATTTATTAAAAATTATTTGCTTTCATTGAATCTCATCATTGGCGGGTGGGGGGCTCGGCCGAAGGCCGACCCGCCAATGATGACACGCTTTCTCAAAGCGTGATTTTGTTCACGCTTCCTGCTTGATATAATAGTTGGAAGAATAAAAAAGCCTCGCTTTTTGAGCGAGGCTATAATCTTGAATCTTCAAGCGGACCTATCGCGCCATAAACGCCTCGATCTCCTCGACCGTTGCGGGGATCTTCTTGCTGCCGATAATGCGGCAACCGCCGTCGGTAACGAGCAGATCGTCTTCGATACGGATACCGCCGAAGTCGCGGTAGCTCTCCAAGCGATCGTAGTTCACAATGCCCGAATAGAGACCCTCGGCGCGGCACTTGTCGATCAGCGCGGGAATGAAGTAGATACCCGGCTCGTCGCTCAACACCGTACCCTTGCGCAGTCGCCACGTTGCGCGATGAACGCACGTTGCCGACTGTGCGGCACGCTCCGCGAGCTGCGAGTAGTCGAAACTACGCTCGCCGATGTTCTCGCAATCGTGAACATCAAGGCCGATACCGTGGCCCAAACCGTGGGGCATAAACATATACATTGCGCCTGCCTCAACAGCGTCTTCGGCCGAGCCATTGATCAGACCGATCGAGCGAAGTCCCTCTGCCAGCGAGAGATAGGCCGCACGATGAACCTCACTCATATACATCATTCCGGGGCGAACGATCTTGGCAATGTGGTCGTGAGCCGCCAGCACGATCTCATAAATCTCGCGCTGCTTCTGTGTAAATTTGCCGCTTACGGGGTAGGTGCGCGTGTGGTCCGAGATGTAGTTCATCAGGTTTTCGCCACCGCAATCAACCAACAGCAGACGACCATTTTCGAGCACACCCTCCGAGTTGAGATTGTGCAACGTCTCGCCGTGCTGCGATACGATCGACGGGAACGACACGCCGAGACCCATCGACTTGGCAACGCCCTCGATCTTGCCCGCAATTTCGCGCTCGATAAGACCCTCACGACACATCTTCATTGCGGTCGTATGCATCTCATAACCAATCAAAAAGGCATTCTCCAACTGCTCAACCTCCTCATCGCTCTTCACCTCGCGCATCTCGGCTACGGCGAACATCAGATCGATCGATTTATGCTCGTGCAACATCTCGATACCCAAACCGAGCAACGACGAAATCAACATCTTCGACTCGCCACGATAAGGGGGCAGATAGTGCACACGACGATTCAGCGTAATGGCCTTGCGCATTGCAGGAGCAAGCTCCGCGAGAGGTGCCGTCTTGGTTACGCCCACCTGCGCACCGAGCTCTGCAACAGCGGGTTGCGGACCTGTCCAGATGATATCTTCAACCGTAAAATCGTCGCCATAGAGCGTCGCCTCGCCTGTCTCGGCATCAATCATACCCACCATCGAAGGCAGATTCAAACCGAAAAAGTAGAGAAAAGTCGAGTCCTGACGGAAATAGTAAGCATTGTTGGGATAGTTGTTCGGCGAGGGCATATTACCCGGAAGCAAGATCACTCCCTTGCCGATTCTGCGGCAGAGCTCTGCGCGACGTGCCGCATAAGTGTTTGCGCTGAACATAGTGTAGTTCTTTATAAAAGTTTATACGTTTAATTATCGTTCTGTTATGCCTTGATCTCGAAGCTCCGCCGCCGAGGGGCTCGGCCAAAGGCCGACCCGCAGAAATTGGGCTGTTTTTGCTAAAACTGCCGATTGTCAATTATTTCAACTTCTCGCCTACTCCGCCTCGACAAACTTATACATCTTGTCGCCGCGACGCACCTCGCGTTCGGTTTTGACCGAGCAGAAGACTCCCTGCAACGCCACATCGGCCTCACGTTCGGCAACGTAGGGAACAACATCGTGTTGCTCGACCACGCCCGTCTTTTCGCCCAGGAAGAAGACCGTGCTACCGCGCTCCAACGGCGAGGCTTCAACCAAAATTTCGGCC
Organism: Rikenellaceae bacterium; assembly: GCA_017425655.1. Taxonomy (GTDB): domain Bacteria; phylum Bacteroidota; class Bacteroidia; order Bacteroidales; family Rikenellaceae; genus Alistipes. Next base: position 12,267 of record JAFPAT010000010.1, read on the forward strand.
ACCGAGATACGCTTGAAGAAGTTGGTAACCTTGCCCACAAAAACCTTGCGACGTGTTGCCGATGAGCCGTAACGCTCACTATGCTCGGCGGCGGGCTTACCCAAATAGTAGCCGCCCCAGAAGCCGCGATTGAAGACCTCGGCCAGCTGTTTGCGCAACTGCTCGGCCGCCTCGGGGGTATATTCGCCAGCCTCGATCATACGCAGTGCGCGGTCGTAGCACTCCACAACGCGCTTGACATATTCGCCACCGCGCGCACGACCCTCAATCTTCAACACTCGCACACCCGACTCGATAAATTTATCGAGGAAATCGATCGTGCAGAGATCCTTTGGCGAGAGTATCCATTGGCCCTCGGTATCGAGTTGAGCTCCCGTTTCGCGGTCGGTCAGTGTGTAGCTACGGCGGCAGATCTGACGGCACGCACCGCGATTTGCCGAGCAACCTGTCTCGTGCAGACTCAAATAGCACTTGCCCGAAACGGCCATACACAACGCACCGTGAGCGAACATCTCGATACGGATCTTCTCGCCCGACGGACCGCAGATATTGCGCTCCTCGATGGCGCGGTGGATCGATGCGACTTGATCGAGCGACAACTCACGTGCCAGCACCGCCACATCGGCCCACTGGGCATAGAACTCCAAAGCCTCGCTGTTCGAGATGTTGAGCTGGGTCGAGAGGTGAATCTCCACACCGCGCTGGCGGGCATAGAGGATCACCGACTGATCGGCCGCAATGATGGCATCGACCTTTGCAGCAGCCGCGCGATCGACTACGGCGTGCATCTGCTCGATCTCGTTGTCGTAGATTATGGTATTGACTGTAAGATAGGCCTTTACGCCTGCCTTGTGGGCAATTTTGACGATCTCGTCGAGGTCATCGAGTGTGAAATTGGCCGCCGACGCAGCACGCATATTGAGCGCACCAACGCCAAAATAGACCGAATCGGCACCCGCCTCGATCGCCGCCAGCAAAGACTCATACGAGCCAGCGGGCGCCATTATTTCGATATCTGAACGTTTAATCATAAAAATCTTCCTTACTTCTTTCTCCCGACCAAACTTTGGGCAAACTCACGCATCTGTGCCGTGCGCTCCACAGGCACACTCAACGCATCGAGGGCCGACAGTGCGCGGTCGAAATGGAGTTTAATACGCTCCTCGGTCTGTGTGCGAACATCGACCTTATCGAAGAGCTCGCGTGCGCGTGCAATCTTCTGCTCGGCAGGCAGAGTCGCGTTCTGGTGCAACGACTGCAACTCGCAACGCTCCTCGTCGCCAAGTCCATTGAGTGCCGTAATCATCAGGAAGGTCTTTTTGCCTTCGAGGATATCGCCACCGATAGCCTTTCCGAGCTGTGCCTCGGTGCCGTAGCTGTCCAACAGATCATCTTGCAGCTGGAACGCCAAGCCCAACTCATCGGCAAAGCGCGTGATATGTTCCAAATCCTCTGCCGAAGCACCGCCGACAATCGCACCGATACGAGCCGCACCCGAAAGCAGAACAGCCGTTTTCAGGTCGATCATACGGATATATTCCTCGATCGAAACATCGCTGCGACCTTCGAAATCCATATCGTACTGCTGACCCTCAAAGACCTTCATCGCGGTCGAGTTGAAGACCTCGAAGATCTGTGGCAGAAGGTGCGCCGGAGCCTTTTCGAGCAGGCGGTAGGCATAGACAATCATCGCATCGCCCGAAAGGATTGCAACATTCTGGTTCCACTTGCGGAACACCGACGGCTTGCCACGACGAATCGGGGCATTATCCATAATATCATCGTGCAGTAGCGTGAAGTTATGGAAGAACTCGACAGCCGCCGCGCAGGGCATAGCCGCTTCGGGCTCATCGCCAAAGATGCCGCACGCGAGCAGCGTCAGCATCGGGCGCAGACGTTTGCCACCCTCCTCCATCGAGTAGATGATGGGGGCATAGAGCTGTGCGGGTTCGCCATTCAGTTCGGATTGAGCGAGGTATGCCTCGACATTGTGCAAAAGCTCGGTGAGTGATTTTTGTTTCATATTCGGCTTGGACATTGCATTATTTTATGCAAAGATAACCTCAAAAATCGAAAAATAATTGGCAGACCGTAAAATTTGTACTACATTTGAAGATTAAAATAGGTAAAATACACAACAAAATTATCGCAATATGAAAAAATTGGCAATCGGTATCGATCTCGGTGGCACAAACACCGCCTTTGGTCTGGTCGATGAGAATGGCGATATCTTCGCCGAATCGGTCATCTCGACCGAGAGATATAAATATTTTTCGGACTACCCGATGTATATCGAAAAGCTGTGCGAGGCTATGCACGCTCTGTGCGACAGCGTTTCGTTCGAGTTCGAGCTGATCGGTATCGGTATCGGTGCTCCCAACGCCAACTACCACACCGGTCAGGTGGTTACCCCCGCCAACCTCTGGAAGTTCTCGCCCGATGAGCAGGATCCGCGCAATGAGCGTCGTGTGTTCAACATCGCGGCCGACATCGCTGCAAAGTTCGAGGGCGTGAATGTCGCTGTTACCAACGATGCCAACGCCGCAACAATCGGCGAGATGGTCTTTGGTAGCGCGAAGGGTGTGAAGGATTTCTTGATGGTAACCCTCGGCACGGGTCTTGGTAGCGGTTTTGTTGCAAATGGCGAGATGATCTATGGCCACGATGGCTTCGCAGGCGAGTTGGGCCACATCATCGTCGAGCGCGACGGTCGCGAGTGCGGTTGCGGTCGCAAGGGCTGCTTGGAGACCTATGTCTCGGCAACGGGTATCAAGCGTACGGTATTTGAGTTGCTGGCAACGAACAACGCTCCCAGCGAGTTGCGCGATATCGCATTCAAGGATTTGGAGGCTGTGATGATCTCGACCGCCGCAAAGAATGGCGACCCCATCGCTTTGGAGGCATTCCGTTATACGGGCGAGAAGCTCGGTCGCGCATTGGCTGACGTGGTGGCACTCACCGCACCGAAGTTGATTGTGCTGTTCGGTGGTCTGGCAAAGGCGGGCAACCTGATCTTCGAGCCTACCAAGAAGTATATGGAGGAGTCGATGTTGTTCCTTTGGAAGAACAAGGTCGATATCGTTCCGTCGAGCATTCAGGATAAGAACGTAGCGATTATGGGAGCTGCGGCACTTATCTGGCAGCGCGAAACCGAGGCATAAGCCACAAAAAACGTGTCCCGACGAGAGTATTGACCGCCCTGCGCGGTCGATACTCCGTTCGGCTCGCGGAGCTCCTTCCCAAACACAGACAGATTCTACACTCTCACTCCAACCCTAAAAGTCTGTCGGCGTGATTCGAAAGATTTTACGATATGTAGCCTTCGTGGTGCTATTTACGGTTGTTTGCCTCTCGGCCGAGGTGAATAGCCGTAATCGTCGCTGTACCGAGTTGCAGGAGGTTGAGAATGCCGTTTTGGCGGCCCAGAACGATCCGTTCGATATGCGTATGGCCGTCGAGGCCAACTCGAATTTCGTCGTTGTGCCTTTGGTGGCGCGTGTTTCGGGGGCGGTGGTGCGAACAATCTCGACTCGCATCCAAAGCGTAAATGACTCATTCTCCGAGGAGTATCGTCATAACGTAAATAGATCTACACATCGTCTTAAAGCGGTCAACGAGGCCCGTCTGCTTCGTCTTTCTCCGTTGAGAATACGCACGAGATATATCTATTCTCTGCGGAGACTTGTGATTTAACTCACGGCACTTTACACCACATTTTTTTAAGTTTCGTATCAATCGGGCATTATGGCAATGTCCGATGCATTGAGTTATTCACAATTTATCATTAAAAACCGCTTTTATAAAATGGCAAAACATATCGACGAGGTGCTTTACAGCATCTCTCCCGACGCAATTGTTGCGCGTCGTTATAACCCTATTGTTGGAATTTTGATCACCGTTATCGCCGCTGTTGCGATGATCGGCGCAAACTATATCGAGCCCTTCGCATCGAACAGCGACCTCTATCAATACCTGATGATGGCTGGCTTTTTGGTGCTGGCTACGGGCGTTACGATGATCTGCTATTGGTTGTGGGGCGATTCGGTACGCCCTCACTACGCGCCTACAAACGAGAAACTTATTCGCCACGATATGACCTTCAATATCGCCGATGCAAATCGCGTTGAGGCGTTGGTTGCTGCGGGCGATTTCAAGGCTCTCGATTCGCTTCCTCACAGCGCAGCGTCGGGTCTGATAGTGATTATTTATGCGGCGGCAAGTGGCAAGTTTGCGATAGCGCAGGCATTGGAGTATGTTCCCCACGAATATCAGCCGATGAGTGAGCCGCACCTCTTCGAGGAGGGCAAATTCACGAAGAGTGCATTTATGGAGTAGATAAGACGCAACACATCAAGACCTATCCAATCATAACATTTATTTAATAAAGGGAGAAGGAGCTGTCCAACCGTATGGTCGCGACAGCTCCTTCTTATTTTGTTGCAAAGTTGGGGCGGGAAATATATTAGCGGACTATTTATTGATCAGTGAGGACAGAAGCTCCTCCCATCGCTCGCCGACCTTCTCGATCGAGTAGGCCTTGACCTTCTCGCGGCAGTTTGCGGCAATCTGGCGACGCAACTCATCCTCGCTCATCAGTCGCGCGAGGGCGGCAGCGTAGGTATCCAGATCGAACGGCTCGATCAGCACACCGCACTCCCACGAGGGAGAGAGTATCTCCGACACGCCCTCCGAGCAGGCAAATGCCATCGGTACCACGCCCGCCTGCTGTGCCTCGGTCAGCACTAAACCCCAGCCCTCGAAGGTCGAGGTGAGGCACAAGATCGATGCGGTATTGTAATAGAGGTGTGGCGTAGCTGTTGCTCCGCAGAACTCAACGTGCTTCAGACCAAGACGTTCGGCCTGCGCTTCGAGGTTCGCGCGCTCACGACCATCACCCACAATGCGCAATTGCCAATCGGGGAAACGACCCTCGACACGATGCCAGATGTCAAGCAGGCGATCCACGCGCTTATCCTCATAGGACATTCGCCCGACGTAAAGCACTTCGCGACGTTTCTCACTCGCATACTCGATAGGTGCGGGCGGCTGGGCGTTGTAGAGCGTAACCAGATGGTTATTGGTGGGCGAAAGGCGTAATGCCTTGATCATCTGTTGAGTATAGGCATCACAGAGTTGCGACATCACATCGCTGTTGTTGTAACTCATCTTGTAAAGACGGATCGTTCGACGGCGGAAAAAGTCGCTCAAACGGTAACTCAACCAACCGATGGCGTGCCCCAGTATCGGCCACTTCGCAGTGCGCTCACGCATCTGTCCGCAGATGCGTATCTTCTTGATACACTGCCAGAAGGGCATACCATGATTGCAGTAGATGATCGAAGCCTGCTGCTTGCGGCGCACGATGTCGAGTCGGCGCAACCACAAGCCCTGAATAACAATCACATCGAGTTGGTGTAACTTGCTCACCTCAACGATGAAACGAGCCAACTGCCTGTGTGAAAGGCTGTTGTAGCAGAGGAAAGTTATGTTTTCGTGGTCGCTCATCCACTTCGGCAGACGATCGTCGAGCGTCTTTGCAATGATAAAGATGTTCCACCCGCGCTCGACTAACCACGCAGCCAGATCGATGGTAACCTTCTCGGCTCCACCATTGGGAAAGGGACTGCGATGTACGAATGCGATATTTTTCATCTTGTTTCTGCGACTTTTTGGTCTATGTTGTACAATATCTCTGCCAATACAAAGATATACCGAATTTACCGTATAACCAAACAAACAGCCCGTTCGATCCTGACCACTCGCACTTTTTGGGATTAATTCTTTCACTTGGTGGTTGATTGGCGAGTGGGCGGTTAGCGGTATTTGCCGACTTCTTGGTGGGATACGGCGATGGTGGCGACGCTGATACGGGCATCGGGTGCCGCTTTCAGAATTGCATCGGCACAAGCGCAAATGGTTGATCCTGTTGTAAATACATCATCGACCAGCAGGATATGTCGTCCTCGGAAAGCCTTGCCGTTGCGCACGCGGAATGCTCCGAAAACATTGTCCCAACGCTCAATTTTTGGTCGTTTGATCTGGCTGCGGCTATACGTATGACGGCGGAGCGAATGGCAATCGATATCGCGTCGCATCGCCTTCGCAACACCGCGAGCGATGTAGTCCGATTGGTTGTAACCGCGTTGCAAACGGCGCAGGGGATGTTGTGGAACGGGCACGATCAGATCGATCTCGTCGAAGCGTTCGGTGCGTGCGAGGATCAGTCCCAGCCACTCGCCCAGAAGGATGGCTGTGCGCCACGAACCGCGAAATTTAATTGCGTGGATAAGGAATCGAAAACGGCTCTCCTCGATATAGAAAAAGAGCGACGTGGCGTGTACGACGGGCATCAGACCCCACAATCGTTGCTCCATTGCATTCTCCTCACGAGCCTCGAAATTCGTAAGAGGCATATCGCTGCGGCACATATTGCAAATGAGTTTTTCGCCCGAATGCATCTTCTCGCCGCAGACGGGACAGACGCTCGGAAAGAGGAGCGAAAGGAGGTCGCTCGTGGAGCGTTGCAAGCTCTGTTTCAAGTTATTGAGGATCGACATCGCAGAAGATATTGATCGTGTTCCACTCCTTGCGACGGCGGATTGTTTCAATCTCTTTGCGGAGAAGTGCGCGGGCACGGCTGAACGAGAGAGAGTTCTCGACCTTAATCATAAAACCGAGAATATAGACACCATTGATTCGATCGACAGGGGGCGACTGCGGGCCGAGCACACGCGAGCCGAAGACTTCGCGCAGTTGTTCGCCGAGCTTTCGTGCCGCCTCGCGCAGGGTCGAGGGGTCGCGGTGGCGCATCGTAACATTGATCAAATGTGCATAAGGCGGATAGTGAAATGCCTCACGATCACGCAGTTGAGCATTGACCATCGACAGATAATCATACTCTGCCGCCTGACGAATTACGGGGTGCGCAGGCTGCGAAGTCTGCAAAATAACCACCGCCTCGCTCTGCTTGTTGCAGGCCTCATTTGGGTTTTCGTTGCGGCTCTCTTTGCGACGACCTGCGCGACCTGCAACCTGCGTAATGAGCTGAAATGCTCGCTCCGAAGCGCGGAAATCGGGGTAGTTCAGCAGGTTGTCGGCATTGAGAATTCCCACTACTCGCACCTGCGAGAAGTCGAAACCCTTGGTGATCATCTGCGTTCCGATGAGGATGTCGGTTGCACCACTCTCGAAGCGGTGTATTATCTGATTATAAGCTGTTTGCGATGTTGCACTATCGCGGTCGAGGCGATCGATACTCGCTTGCGGGAAGATCTTTGCCAGCTCCTCTTCGACCTTCTCGGTGCCAAATCCGCGCAGGGTAACATCGGCAACGTGGCACGAGGGGCAGTGGTTGGGCATCGGCTGGCGATAACCGCAATAGTGGCAACGCAACGAGTTGTCTTGTCGATGATAGGTCAGCGCGACGTTGCAGTGCGGACATTCGATGACGCGGCCACACTCCGTACATTCGACATAGGGCGAAAATCCGCGTCGGTTTTGGAACAACATCGCTTGACCGCCCTCGGCCAATGTTTCGGTCAGGCGGTCGATCAGAGCCTTGTTGAAATGGGCGTGTCGCTCGCCACGCTTGGCTGCGCGGAGGGTGTCCGAAATGATTATGCGTGGCATCGTAGCACCGCCATAACGCTCTGTCAGTGAGGTATATCCATACTTGCCGCGATGGGCATTCATAAAACTTTCGATCGAAGGGGTCGCACTACCCAAGACAATCGGGCAGTCGTACATCGCCGCCGCTACAACGGCCGTATCGCGGGCATTATATCGCGGTGCGGGGTCGTTCTGTTTGTAGCTCGCATCGTGCTCCTCATCGACAACAATCAAGCGCGGATGTTGCAGTGGCAGCAGCAGTGCCGAGCGTGTTCCGACAATCAGTCGCCCCGCCTCGGAGCGCATCAATCGCAGGTAGATATCGGTTCGGCGCGTGTCGGTCAGCTTCGAGTGGTAGGGCACCACGCGATCGCCGAAATAGCGTTGCAGACGGGCGATCAACTGCTCGGTGAGGGCGATTTCGGGCACCAACATAACCGCATCGCCACCCTGTTCCAACGCTTTGGCTATCAGGTGGATATAGATTTCGGTCTTGCCCGATCCCGTAACGCCGTGCAACAACACACAGCGCGTTGCGGCGTGTTGCTCGCGGATCGAATCGAGGGCCACGGTCTGCGCCTCGGAGAGTGTCGGCAGTGATGCGTGCAACTCTGTCGAGCCGAATGTGGCTTCGCGCTCGCGCTCGTGAAAGAGAACTAAACCCTTATCGGCCAACGCTTTGAGTGTAGGTGCTGCGGCTTCGAGCGTGCGACAACGCACCTCGCCCTCGAAGTCGATTTGTCCATTGTTGGTGAGTCGATCGACGATCTCCAAAAGTGCGGCATACTGCTTCGGCGCACGGCGCGAAATCCGTTCAAAGCACTCATTCAGAGCCTCTTGCGTGCAATATTCGGGTGCAATCGACACCGTTCGTTCGGTAGCCACTCGGAACTCATCTTCCTCAAACTCCTCATTAGAGAGTCCGCTGGGCTTCATCTTCGCAGGCAGAGCCGAGCGCATAAC
>JAFPAT010000078.1 GCA_017425655.1 Rikenellaceae bacterium
GTGATCCGGCCGGGGCTCGAACCCGGGACCCCAACATTAAAAGTGTTGTGCTCTACCGACTGAGCTACCGGATCATCGCCATACTCTCGTGGTCGTAACCTCGATTTTTGGTGGTGCAAATGTATAAACTATTTTCCACATACCCAAATTATTCCTATATTTTTTTATTAAATGCAATTATATGGAGTGTGATTTTAGCTCATCTTTCAGAAAATTAGGCTCGCCCGTTTGTAGTGTGAAATAAAATAAGTATATTTGCCCAAATAAGAAAACAACAAACAAAAAATATAGACTTATGTGTAAAGCTCTGATTATCGGTGCAGGCGGTGTCGGCACCGTTGTTACCCAGAAGGTTGCGGCTAATCCCGTTTTCACGGATGTAATGCTCGCAAGCCGTACTAAATCGAAGTGTGATGCTGTTGCCGAGCAGATCGGTGGCGGTCGAGTAAAGACGGCACAGGTTGATGCCGACAGCGTACCCGAATTGGTTGCACTGATGAAGGAGTACAAGCCCGATATCGTAATCAACGTGGCTCTCCCCTATCAGGATCTGACAATTATGGATGCTTGCTTGGAGTGCAACGCGAACTATCTCGATACTGCAAACTACGAGCCGAAGGACGAGGCGAAGTTCGAGTATTCGTGGCAGTGGGCATATCAGGAGCGTTTCCGCGAGAAGGGCCTGACTGCTATTCTCGGTTGCGGTTTCGATCCGGGCGTAACGGCTATTTTTACCGCTTATGCAGCGAAGCACCACTTCGACGAGATTCACTACCTCGATATCGTTGATTGCAACGCTGGCAATCACGGTATGGCATTCGCTACCAACTTCAACCCCGAAATCAACATCCGCGAGGTTACCCAGAAGGGTCGCTATTGGGAGAATGGCAAGTGGGTTGTTACCGAGCCGCACGAAATTCACAAGCCCCTGAACTACCCCGAGATTGGCGAGCGCGAGTCATATCTGATCTATCACGAGGAGTTGGAGTCGTTGGTTAAAAACTACCCCACCATCAAGCGCGCACGTTTCTGGATGACCTTCGGACAGGAGTATCTGACTCACCTACGCGTAATCCAGAATATCGGTATGGCACGTATCGACCCGATTATCTACAATGGTGTTGAGATCGTTCCTATTCAGTTCTTGAAGGCCGTTCTACCCGATCCCAAGTCGCTCGGTGCAAACTATCACGGCCAGACGTCGATTGGTTGCCGTATTCGCGGTATCAAGGATGGCAAGGAGCGCACCTATTATATCTACAACAACTGCGACCACGAGAAGGCTTTCGAGGAGACCGGTACGCAGGCTGTTAGCTTCACTACGGGTGTTCCCGCTGCATTGGGTGCATCGATGTGGGCAAAGGGTCTGTGGCGTGGTGCAGGCGTATTCAATGTTGAGGAGTTCGATCCCGATCCGTTCCTGGCTGAGCTCGGAGAGCAGGGTCTGCCTTGGCACGAGTTGTTCGATGTTGACATCGAGTTGTAGTCGCTAAACGACAAGACAAACCAAAGGCCGCACCTCTTGCGAGGATGCGGCCTTTATTATTGGATAAGATTGTCAAGCTAATTGTAACAGTCGAAACTCTCGCTATTTATCCGAGAGCTTATACTCGCTGGGCGACATTCCCGTCAGATGTTTGAAGTATTTTCCGAAGAATGACTGCGACGAGAAGTTCAGTTCGTATGCAACCTCCTGAATACTCATCGTTGAGTAACGCAGCAATGTCTTCGCCTCTATAATCACATAATTATCAATCCATTCAGCAGCCGACTTGCCACTAAAATCTTTAATCAGCAGGGAGAGATATTTGGGCGTTACACACATCTGCTCGGCATAGAAACCAACGGCACGCTCACGCTTGAAATTTTCCGAAAGCAACGTAATAAACTTTGCGAAATACTCTTCACGGCGATTACGAACAGAGCGATCCTTATCGTCAGAAATATGCGGAGTCTGCTCATACATATCATTAATGCAATAGAACATCGAAATCAACAGGCCACGTACAATCTCGTCGCGATGAATTAGCGAATTGTTCTCTGCAATATTTTCGAACAGGTCTAAATATCGTTCAATGTCTTCCTGCTGCTTTTGAGACAGATTAATCAAAGGATTATATGCCAAACGCATAAATAGCGGCAGTGCATTTCTGACATCGACCTGCAATGATCGCATAAAGTCCTGCGAAAGTAATACTCCCCTGATAATTGCACGAGGATAACCACTTTCGATTTTCAGCACATTACCAGGGAACGACATCAACAGCGATCCCTTATTAATGCTCACATCTCGAAGGTTCACCGAGCCGTTCTCCATACCGTCTGTGCAAAGCACTACGGTAAAGGCTTTCATTCGCAAAGTGCGACCTTCAAGAAAGTGATCGCCACTCGAAGTGCGAAAGACATAGAAATCATCGTGATTGTCCTTATGGCCAACAACCTCTTTAATTTGCGGCACAGACAGTTCAACTAACTCTTTCTCCATAGTATTTAATTTTAGACTTTTTTACAAATGCAAATGTAGCATTAATTCCCAAATCGTAATATTATCACAAATATTTTCCGACCTTTCGGACAATTGCCTGAAAAATTCGACCAACCAACAATGGTTGTTCTTTTTTACCACACTCGATCGAGCGAATTTGAGGGCACAAATCTCAAACTCTCTTCAATTTTAGCTAAAACGAAGAAAGAGTATATAATATTGTGTTCCGTCGCTCAATTATTGCACTCTAAACTACATAACACCATACAATACACACGAACGAGGTTTTCTCGCATTTTTTACATACATTTGCCACCGTGAAAACAGTATATATCATACTTGGATCGCTATCGTTAGCACTGGGAATAGTCGGGATATTTATTCCACTACTGCCGACTACTCCGCTTTTGCTTCTCTCCGCCGCTCTATATTTTAGATCGTCGCCACAACTATATGAGTGGCTACTCAATCATCCCAAATTAGGCACATACATTCGCAATTTCAGAGAGTATAACGCCATCCCATTGCGGGCAAAGATCGTTTCGATTACTCTGTTATGGCTGACTATCGGATATTGTGTCGTTGCAGTAATCGAACCGCTTTGGCTTCGCATTACGCTAATGCTTCTTGCCAGCGCTATCACCATCCATATTCTTTCGTTTAAGACGCTCAAAAAGCAATAATATAAACAACACCTACAACTTCTTCGGTAATAATAAAACAACGGCGGAGGTCTCAATGACTCTCCGCCGTTGTTTTTAAGCGAACTCGTTATTCAACTATCGAGAAAGGCGACCACCCAACTCTTTGGCAAGGCCTCCCGTTGATGTCTCTTTGTAAAGGCTGGGCAGGTCGTGGCCTGTCTGTTTCATCACCTCGACAACATGATCAAAGCTCACGCTATGATTTCCATCCGAATATGTTGCATAGATATTCGCATCCAGAGCACGTGCTGCAGCCACTGCATTGCGCTCGATACAGGGAACCTGTACCAATCCACAAACGGGATCACACGTCAGACCAAGATGATGCTCCAATGCCATCTCGGCAGCATACTCAATCTGCGAAGGAGTTCCTCCAAAAAGTTGACAAGCGGCTGCAGCTGCCATTGCACAAGCCACACCAACCTCACCTTGACAGCCGACCTCTGCGCCCGACACCGAAGCGTTGGTCTTCACGACGTTACCAAATAGGCCCGCTGTCGCCAATGCTCGCAGAATACGGATCTCGCGGAAATCGCGCGTCTTATAGAGATGGTACAACACCGCAGGCAACACGCCGCTTGATCCGCAAGTCGGAGCCGTTACGATAACACCTCCCGAAGCATTCTCCTCCGAAGTAGCCAATGCGTAAGCATAGATTCGACCGCGACTTTGAAGGCTATCGCGATAACCTGTAGCCTTGACATAATAGGTAGATGCCTTGCGCTTCACACCAAGACCACCCGGCAACACACCCTCGTTATTCAGTCCGCGCTCAATCGCATCACACATCGTATGCCACACCTCGCGCAAATGATCCCATATGCCACTACCCTCGCACTCTTCAACATACTCCCAATAGTCGCGACCATTGCTGACGCACCAATCAAGAATATCGCTGATGTTGCTCATCGGATAGACATCCTCACGCAAATTAATTGCCGTTCCATCATCAACGATCGTTCCGCCTCCGATACTATAAGCGTGCCACGAGCCAATAATCTCGCCACCCGACAGTGCCTCGAAATACATTCCGTTGGTATGACGCGGAAGAACCGTATCTGGCTTCCAAATAATCTCGGCCGGAGCGATTGGCGACAAAGCGTTGAGGATAGCCTGATCGGTCAAGTGTCCTTTACCCGTTGCTGCCAAACTACCATACAAGGTTACTCGAAAAGATTCAGCTTCGGGATAACGCTCTGCAAAAAGTGTTGCAGCCTTGAACGGACCCATCGTATGGCTACTCGATGGGCCATGGCCAATTTTATATAACTCTTTAAGTGATTCCATTGTTTTTTATCTCTATAATGGTTCGCAAAGATAGTAAAATATCGAAAAAAATTACTACTTTTGAGGCTAATGAGCGACATTTTAACTTTGCTACAAAATCGCGCCATACTTTTGCAAATATGAAGATACTTATCATTGAAGATGAATCCTCGTTACGCGAACTAATGCAACGCACACTCCTGCAAGAGCGTTTTATTGTCGAAACGGCATCCGACTTCGCCGAAGGTGAAGCAAAGATCGCCGCATACGACTATGATTGTATCCTACTTGATATAATGCTACCCGATGGCAATGGGTTGAAACTGCTCGAACAACTCAAAGCGATGCGCAAGCGCGACAATGTAATCATCATCTCGGCGCGCGATTCGCTCGATGACCGCATCGCGGGATTGGAACAAGGTGCTGACGACTATCTACCAAAGCCATTCCACCTCGCTGAACTCGTTGCCCGTATTCGCAGCGTAATTCGCCGCAGTCAGGGGCGTGGTGATCTCTCATTGCGATTGGGCAATGTACGACTAGATCCGGATTCTGCACGAGTCTTTGTTGATGATCAGGAACTCTCACTACTCAAAAAGGAATTTACAATCCTACAATATTTTATGCAGCGACCTAACCACCTGATCGACAAAGCAGTTCTCGCCGAGGCTGTTTGGGGCGACCATGCAGATCAGGCCGATAACTTCCATTTTGTATATGCGCAAGTTAAGAATCTGCGACGCAAACTCGATACGGCGAATGCCTCAATCGAACTTAAAGCAATCTATGGTTTTGGTTATAAACTGCTCGAACGTGAGCAATAATTAAGTTACCCGATGAAACTTCTGGCACGCATAGCTCTTCGCCTCTCGTTGGTATTGGCTCCAATAATGACACTCTGGGGCGTACTCTTCTACTTCGCTATGATCGAAGAGATTAACGACGAAATGGATGATAACCTCGAATCGTATTCAGAGTTGATTATCGTGCGAATGCTCACCCATAATCAATTACCTTCGCTCGACTCGGGATCGAACAACAGCTACTCGATTACACCTATCGACGCACAATATGCAGTCGCGCACGACGGAATTCGATATGGCGACATTGAGGTCTATATTCCCGAGCGAGAGGAGTATGAGCCCGCCCGCGTATTAACAACGATCTTCGAGGACGCAGAGGGGCAATTTTATGAATTGCGCGTGGCTACCCCATCTTTTGAACGCGACGAATTAAGTGTCGCCATTCTACAATGGCTCGTAATCATCTATTTCGCGCTAATAGTTACGGTAATATTAATTTCGTTGCTTGTTCTGCGACGAAATATGCAGCCAATGTTCGACCTATTGCATTGGCTCGATTGTTACACCCCTGGTCGAAAGATAGAGCCCGTACCTAACAACACAACTATTCCCGAATTTTGTCGTCTGAATAAGGCGGCACAGAAGGCAGTAGAGCGTTCAGAGCATCTCTTTGAGCAGCAAAAGAGTTTTATCGGCAATGCCTCGCACGAGCTACAAACTCCGCTGGCTGTTATAGGCAATCGCATCGAGTGGATTATTGACAATACCAATCCAAGTGAAGAACAGCTCGAACAACTTATTGGTATTAACCACTCCTTGTCGCATATTGTCAAGCTCAACAAGACGTTACTTCTGCTGACAAAAATTGACAACGGTCAATTCCCCGAAGTAAGCGAGGTCGATATAGCATCATTGATTCGCAATGAGGTCGAAATTTATGGCGAAATTTACGAAGAGCGAGCTATTACATGCAACATTAGCGGAGCCGATTCGCTTATAGTTGAGATGAATAAGACGTTGGCAATTACACTGATCGGAAATCTGGTTCGCAACGCCTATATACACTCGCCTGAAGGAGGCAATGTTGATATCTCGATCACTTATAACCAACTAGAAATAAGCAATAATGGCACTACCGCGCTCGATTCAGAGCGCATCTTCAATCGATTCTATCGCGCCTCGCAACGCGAAGGTTCGACAGGCTTGGGTTTGGCTCTTGTAAAAGCGATCTGCGACTATTATTCATTAGGCATTGAATATCGTTTCGAGGTTGATAAGCATATTTTCACCATACATCGCCCAGAAAAACGAAACTTTTAGATTTATTTCAATTTCTTTTCAAAATGTAGCGCTACCTTTGTACTACAAAAAGAAAATTAAACTTAAAAACAGACAAGAAAATGCGCACACTATTTATTACCTTTTTACTGGCTATTGCCACTATTAGTACTGCAAAAGCCGACAACGATCGTCCTATCACTTTTAACGATCTGCCCCAAAAAGCACAACAACTTATTAACGACAATTTCAAAGGCGATCGCGTATCGTATGCAAAAAAGGAGCGCGACCTGTTAGACGTTTCATACGAAGTCGTTTTGGTGAGCGGCATCAAGATTGAATTCATACGTAACGGCGAATGGCGAGAGATTTCCACACGCTATGCAACCGTTCCAGCGCAGTTGATTCCGACTCCGATAAGCGATTATATCAGCCAGCATCACCCTAATCTCGATGTAATTAAGATCGAGCGCGAGCATAAGATCTACGAAGTTAAGTTAACAAACGGTTTGCAACTGCGTTTTGATCGCACGTTCCGCTTTATCGGTTGGGATGATTAATCTCTCTTCACATTAATACTTTAGTATTAAATCCAGAGCTACTGCCGATGCCTAAAATGCATCGGCAGTTTTGTTATATAACGCCTCAAATGTGGCTCAAACGGTGGTAAAAAAGCTAATTTTGCGAAAAACGGCAAAAAAATCATTGCTTTTTCAACAAAAAAAATTTAACTTTGTAGCACTACACAACAGAAAATAACTAATCTATAAAACTCTAACTTCACTATGGCAGTAATTGGTGTCGATTTGGGCGGAACAAAAGTAGCTGCGGCTCTATACGACCAATCGGGAAAAATGTACTCGAAAGAGGTTAAATTGCTCAACGGTGCAGAAGGAGATGCTGTCGGCCATCTTGTTGTCGATGTTATCAACACTTTGATACTCCGTAGCCCGAGTATCTCGGTTGAGGCTATCGGCGTTTGTGTCCCCGGTATCGTCTATTCGAAAAAAGAGACCGTTTGGGCTCCGAATATCCCAGGTTGGGATAATTACCCATTAAAACAACGTATCATCGCAGGTCTGAATCGTCCCGATTTGACCGTATGCATTGAGAGCGACCGTACCTGCTACATTCTGGGCGAGGTATGGAAAGGCGCGGCTCGTGGCTGTGAGAATGCAATCTATCTAGCAGTTGGTACGGGTATCGGTGCAGGCATTCTACTCGATGGCCGAATCATTCACGGTGCAAACGATATCGTAGGCGCTACAGGTTGGATGGCTCTGCAATACCCCTATACCGAGGAGTATATCCCCTGCGGTTGCTTCGAGTATTATGCTTCGGGTAACGGCATTGCAACTCAAGCTCATCGCGCACTGCGTTGCGCTCGCAACTATACAGGCGTTCTCTCAAAGAAACCTATCGAGGAGGTTACCTCGCACGATGTCTTTGCAGCATACGCCGAAGGCGACCACATCGCAATCAAGGTTCTCGACAAGGCAATCGATATGTGGGGTATGGGCACCGCTAATTTAGTTAGTCTGTTCAATCCCGAAAAGATTATCTTCGGTGGGGGCGTATTCGGTCCTGCTGCGCAATTCATCCCTCGTATCTACGACGAGGCGTGCAAGTGGGGACAGCCTATTTCGATGCAGGATGTTACGTTCTGCGCCTCGGAGGTACAGGGCGAGGCGGCTTTGTTTGGCGCAGCATATTTGGCGATCCGAGCTACCAACCCTATTGATGTTATGTAAAAAATCTACAACCTATGAAAAACTACTCGACCTCATCTGTTTTCGTTGCTGCTTGCGCGGGAATGGCATTTTTTGGAGTTACAATGCTGTCGTTGGCTCCGATCCTCGGACCTTTGAACGAGAGCGTTGCTGGTGCTAATGCTCTGCCTTCGACAATGTCGATCGGTATCATTATCGGCACAATTCTGTTCGGCCCGATCGTAGATAAATTCGGCTACAAGTGGTTGCTTATCCTCGGTTCTGTTATGGCTTTGGCTGGTATTCAGGGTTTGGCAAACTTCACAAGCATCGGTTTGCTGCACACCTCGATCTTCCTGCTCGGTTTTGGTGGCGGTATTCTGAATGGCGAAACAAACGCATTGGTATCTGACATTTACGATGACGATAAGCGAGGTGGCCGTTTGGGCGTTTTGGGTGCTTTCTACTGCATCGGCGCAATGCTTTGGACTCTGCTCAACTACTTCATTCCCGAATATCGCATTCCGCTGAATGCTGTATCGGTAGTAATGGTAGCGTTCATTATCTTCTTCTGCTGCATCTCTTTCCCGCAAGCGAAACCGCAAGAAAATGTATCATTGGGCAAATCGCTCGGTCTGCTTAAATATCCCGCACTGATTGCATTCTCGTTCGTACTCTTCTTCCAGAGCGGTTTCGAAGGTGCAAGTGGTAGCTTCACCGTTTCATTCCTCGACAAGTCGGCAGGTATGGATAACGCCGCTGCTACCCTTTCGATGACTTGGTTCACGCTGGGTATGATGGCAGGTCGTCTGCCGCTGGGTGCAATTATGAAGAGATTGAAGGATCTCGGTACGCTGTACCTATATTTAACTGTGGCTCTGATTGGTGTTGTGCTGTTCTACCTGTTCAGCAATGAGGTTGCAATCGTTTATCTGGCAATGACATTGATTGGTTTTGGTGTTGGTGCTACGTTCCCCGTTGTACTGAACTATATCGGTGGTGCGTTCCGCGAATTGTCGGGCACCGCATTCTCGATTGCACTGTTCATCGCTTTGTGCGGACAGTCGGCATTCAACAAGTTGACCGGTTTGGCATTCGACGACGGCAACTATCAGTTGCTGCCTTTGATGCTGATCTTGGCGGTTCTTGCAATTATGGTTCTGGTTCCTCTTGCAGTTTCGACCGCAAAGAAGATGAACAAATAAAATAACTGAAAACCCACAATTAACTAATTAACTATTTTATAAAATTCTAAAACACTACGCAAAATGTTAGCTAACGAATGGAAAAAAAATGCGATAGCCGTAATGGATAAGATCGAGGCTACGCAGATGGAACAGATCAAGGAAGTTGCCAAGGTTATGGCCGACACTATCGAGGCTGGCCGTTGGGTTCACACTTTCGGTTGCGGCCACGCAAACCTGCCTATCGAGGAGATGTATCCCCGTATCGGTGGTTTCGTAGGTTTCCACCCCTTGTGCGAGATTCCTCTGACCTTCTTTACTCACATCACCGGTGAGATGGGTATCCACCAGTTCTTGTGGCTGGAGCGTGCCGAGGGTTACGGTCAGTCGATTATGAAGAGCTGGAACTTCGATGAGAAGGA
>JAFPAT010000079.1 GCA_017425655.1 Rikenellaceae bacterium
GAGTTGGCTACAAAGATGTCGGTATGGAACACCTCTCACTCGATTGGTGCGGCCGCGGCAGTTGTGGTCTGCGGATATATTATGGGCCATATGGGTATGGATTTGAGTGCAAACGCCGAGGTTGTGGCACGCATAGCCCAGAATATGGGCATTGCGGCTGATGATGCCGAGGGAATGAAGCGCGTACTGCAATATGCCGCCCATTATGGTGCGTGGAAGTGGTGTTTCTGGATTCCCGCGGCTGTGGCTGTGGCGGGTGCCGTATGGCTTTTTGCAGGTCTGCGCGACACCCCTTCGTCAGTGGGTCTGCCCGAACTGCCCGATACCGATACCAAGAGTAAGGAGGCTGCGGCCGATAAGCGTGGCCATAAGAAGTTTATCGCCCATATGGTATTCAAAAATCGCTGGATCTGGACACTCTGCATCGCAAATGTATTTGTCTATATTATGCGTATGGGCATTCTCGATTGGGGACCGAAATTCCTCACCGAGAGTCGCGGTATGAGTATCGTCAAGGCGGCGTGGAGTGTGGCTATCTTCGAGATCTTTGCAATCATCGGAACGATCTTCGCAGGCTGGGCTACCGATAAGATTTTCAAGAGCAAGGCGCACCATATGTGTCTGGTTTGTATGGTTATGGCATCGCTGTTTATGGTGATCTTTGTCGCTTTTCCGCAGATGCCGCCCGTACTGTCGATATTGGTACTTGCGATGGGCGGATTCTTCATCTACGGACCGCAAGCTTTGATCGGCATCGCGGCCGCTAATCAAGCGACAAAAGAGGGCTCGGCAACGGCTAATGGCGTGGCGGGCGTATTTGGTTACGTCGGCTCGTTCTTCTCGGCGTTGGGCGTGGGTATGCTGGCCGATGCTTACGGGTGGAACACGGTGTTCTATGTAATTGTGGCGGTCGGTGCGCTGGGTGCAATCGCATTTGCAACGATGTGGAAGGCTCCGCGCGACGGTTATGACCGCGCCAAAGAGATCAATTACGAGGAGGAGTAAGCAATGATGGATTTCGATAAATATTGCTCGCCCTATGCGGCCGAAGAGCTACGCGAACGTCTGCGCCGTATTCGCCACGTTGCGCTCGATATGGACGGCACGATCTATATGGGCTCGACGTTGTTCCCATTTACAAAGTCGTTTTTGCGTTCATTGCGCGAAAATGGTATCGGCTATTCGTTCCTGACGAACAACCCTTCGCGAAGCATTGCGGCCTATCTGTCGAAATTGGCTGCAATGGGTATCGAAGCCACGCGCGAGGAGATGTACACGACAGCTGTTGCGACGGTTGATTATATCCGCACACACTACGCCGAGGCGCATAATCTCTACCTGCTGGGTACGCCGAGCATGGTCGAGGAGTTCGTAACGGCAGGTTTCCGCCCCACGGAGGATTCGGCCGAGGATCGTCCCGATGTGGTTGTGGTGGCATTCGATATGACGCTCGATTATGCGCGTCTGTGCCGTGCTGCATGGTGGGTGTCGCAGGGTGTGCCCTATATCGCAACCAATCCCGACCGTGTCTGCCCGACCGATCAACCGACCGTTTTGGTCGATTGCGGCTCAATCTGCAAGTGTATCGAACACGCAACGGGCCGCCAGCCCGACATCACACTCGGCAAACCCGACCCTAATATGTTGAGTGGAATTGTGGCGCGCCACGGTCTGCAACCCGATGAGATTGCGATGGTGGGCGACAGAATCTATACCGATGTGGCAATGGCGCACAATGCGGGCGCATTCGGAGTGCTGGTACTTTCGGGCGAGACGACGCTCGATGTGGCACGCTCATCAAATCCTCAACCCGACCTGACAGCCCTCAATATCGAAGAGTTTGGGCACCTGCTTATAGAATCGAGAGAGTAGAAAACAAAAAAAACGGTTGTGATATTCACAACCGTTTTTTGTAGTGGGAGTTGACGGATTCGAACCGCCGACCCTCTGCTTGTAAGGCAGATGCTCTGAACCAGCTGAGCTAAACTCCCTTTTTAGAACTTTGCATCGAGAGCGTTTATCTCTCAAATGCGGTGCAAAGGTAAGGCAATTTTTTGTATCTGCAAATTTTTCGAGCAAAAAAAATCAAAAAAATGCATTTTTTCTCATTTTTGCCCCCAAAACCCTCTGAAACCGCCCCAAAGCGGGGTGGCGCAATGTCTAAATGCGACTTGCGTTATGCCAACTGCTGCATCGCAATCAGCTTGGCATAGATGCCATCTGCGGCCATCAGCTCGGTGTGGGTGCCCTGCTCGGCAATGCGACCGTGGTCGATTACCAAAATGCGGTCGGCATTGTGAATCGTACTCAATCGGTGTGCAATGATAATCGACGTGCGACCTTCGAGCAGCGTGTTGAGGGCCTCCTGCACCAACTGCTCGCTCTCGGTATCGAGTGCCGAGGTGGCCTCGTCGAGGATCAGAATCGGCGGATTCTTCAGAACTGCGCGGGCAATACTCAATCGCTGACGCTGACCTCCCGAAAGTTTCATGCCGCGGTCGCCGATATTGGTCGCATAGCCCTCGGCGTACTCGGTGATGAAGTTGTGGGCATTGGCGATACGTGCCGCCGCTTCGACCTCGGCATCGGTCGCCTCGGGGCGACCCATACGGATATTCTCGGCGATGGTGTCGTTGAAGAGGATCGTCTCCTGCGAAACCGCTCCGATATTGGCGTTGAGCGAGTCGAGCGTATAATCTTTGATATTGCGACCGTCGATCAAAATCTCTCCCTTTGTAACGTCGTAGAAGCGCGGAATCAGGTCGGCCGTGGTCGATTTGCCACCACCCGAAGGTCCTACCAGCGCGATCGTTTCGCCCTTGCGAATGGTGAAGTTCAGACCATCGATAACCTCGCGGTCGGCCTCGTACGAGAAATGGACATCGTGGAACTCGATCTTATCGCTAAACTCGTCGAGTGTAGCGGCATCGGGCTGCTCGGTAACCTCGCTGCGAGTGTCGAGCAGATTGAAAACACGATCGCCGGCCGCGATGCCCTGATTGATATTTGCGAAGGCATCCATAAACGAACGAACGGGGCGCGTAATTTGCGAGAAGATAGCCAGATAGGCGATGAATCCTGCACCCGTAATCGACCCATTGACCACCAGCAGGCCTCCATAAACCAGCAGGCCGGCAGCGGCCATAATGCCCAAGAATTCACTCATCGGTGAGGCCATCTGCTGTTTGCGTGCCATCGAGAGCATAAGGTGCGAGAACTGTTCGTTGATACGGTGGAATTTCGAGCGCATAAAGTCGATAGCGTTGTAGCTGCGAACGATCTTAACGCCCGTCAGCGACTCGTCGAGCACGCTCACCATCTCGCCCATGCTCTCCTGACCCTTGCGGGCAGGGTGGCGCAGACGCTTGACGATGGTGCCGATAATCACCGCAACAATCGGAAGATAGATTACTGCGAAGAGACTCAAATCGGTCGATATGCGCAACATTCCGACAAGGTAGCCGATGATGAGCAACGGATCGCGGAAAGCAACTTGCAAGGTGTTGGTGATGCAGAACTGCACGACCATAACATCGGAGGTGATCTTCGATATGATGTCGCCCTTGCGCTCGTTGCTGAAAAAGCCTACGTGCAGACCCATCACATTGTCAAAGACCGAGTTACGGATGCGTTGCAGGGTGCGGATGCGCATCTTCTCCATTGTCCATTGGGCTAAATATCGCGACAGGTTGCTGATAAATGCCGATACCGAAATTATCACCGCCAACGCGACCATTACGTCGATCTCCGAGAACTCTGTGCCGTGAACCAAATAGAGCAGATGTCCTACGAAAGCGTAGAAGTAATCCATCGTAAATTCGAGCGGTGGCAGAGTCTCGACAGCGGCGATCTGGTTAACGCCCTCGACATCGAATAGTGCACTGACGATCGGGATGATCATCACGAAATTGAATGTGTTGAAGATGGCGTAAAAGATCGAAAAGATGAAGTATGGTATGGCGTATTTCTCGATTGGTTTGGCAAAACCGAGTAGTCGCAAATATGTTTTCATAACGATTAAGTCGAATACTTTAATTAATATACGCTACAAATGTACGATTTTCCCAATAAATTAAGTAATTTTGCGCTAAATTTGACAAATATAAACACAAAACTATACCAATATGGAAACAGTATTGAGCGGAATCCGCCCCACCGGACAGTTGCACTTGGGTAACTATTTCGGCGCACTTCGTAACTTTACAAAGATGCAGCATACTGATCGCTGCTTCTTCTTTATAGCTGACTACCACGCGCTTACTACGCATCCCGACCCCTCGTCGCTGCATGGTAACGTGCGCCATATTCTGGCCGAGTACCTGGCTGCGGGTCTTGACCCCGAGGTGGCTACGATCTACGTTCAGAGCGACGTGCCCGAGGTGGCAGAACTCTCGTTGTTGCTCTCGATGCACGCCTACGTGGGCGAGTTGGAGCGTACCGCATCGTTCAAAGACAAGGTGCGCAAGAACCCCAACAACGTAAATGCAGGTCTGTTGTGCTATCCCGTACTGATGGCTTCGGATATTTTGTTGCATCGTGCAACTCGCGTGCCTGTTGGTAAGGATCAGGAGCAGCACTTGGAGCTGACGCGTCTTTACGCACGTCGTTTCAACTCGATTTATGGCGTTGAGTTCTTCCCCGAGAGCCAGCCCTACAACTTTGGCGAGGATCTTGTGAAGATCCCCGGTTTGGATGGTAGCGGTAAGATGGGTAAGAGCGAGGGTAACTGCATCTACCTCTCTGACGAGGATAGCGTAATCCGCAAAAAGGTGATGAAGGCCGTAACCGATTCGGGTCCGACCGAGCCGAACTCGCCCATTTCGGAGCCGATTGCCAATATCTTTGCAATTATGAAGGCTGTTTCGGAGCCCGAGACATTGCAGTTCTTCAAGGAGCGTTATGCCGATTGTTCGATTCGCTACGGCGATTTGAAGAAGCAGCTGGCCGAGGATGTTATCCGCACGGTTGCCCCGATCCGCGAGCGCATCAAGGAGATCAAGGCCGATGAGGCATATTTGAGTCGCGTGGTTGCCGAGGGTGCCGAGAAGGCTCGTGCAAGTGCTGCCGCAACGGTCGCAGAGGTACGCCGTATTATGGGTATCTATAAGATGTAAAATGTTGTAAAACATAAAATTATCACTTATGGCGCGTCGTCGCTACGATAAATTTTATCAATACTACCTGTGGCTGACCCACCGCTTGACGGATCGTCAGCTGATGATGGTATTGGCCGTTGTCGTGGGACTTGCAGCGGGTATGGGTACCTACATCTTTGAGGTGTTGTTGCACTTTATCCGCGAGGCTTTGGTCAATTGGTTCCGCGTCGAGCGAGCACAATTCCTCTATCTGATCTATCCCGCGATCGGTATTATTTTGGCAACGCTCTTTGTCAAGTATGTCGTAAAGGATAACATCTCGGAGGGCGTTACGCGCGTGTTGTATGCAATGTCGCGTAGCAACTCGCGTATTCGTGGCCATAACTGCTGGACCTCGGTTGTGGGTGGTGCTACGACGATTGGTTTTGGTGGTTCGGTCGGTCCCGAGGCCCCGATTGTATTGACGGGAGCAGCGATTGGCTCCAATATCGGCAAACTGACACGCCTGAATTACAAGAACGTAACCTTGTTGCTCTGTTGTGGCGCAGGTGCGGCTCTGGCTGCGATCTTCAAAGCGCCGATTACGGGCGTGGTTTTTGTGTTGGAGATTCTGATGCTCGATATCACGATCGGCTCGGTTACACCGCTTCTGATCGCTTCGTTGTCGGCAACGACGTTAGCACTGATGTTGCGAGGCTTCGATCCGATTTTGCCCGTAACTCTCTCGGTATCAGATAAATTTGAATTGGCGCAAATTCCGATGTTTATCATTCTGGGAGTGTTGTGCGGCTTGATGTCGTTCTATTTCACCTCGGTTAATACGGTTGTTGGCCGTCTCTTCCGCCGCATCGACTCGCAGTATAAGAAGTGGGCTGTGGGAGGTGTGCTGATCGGTGTGCTGATCTTTATCTTCCCGCCGCTTTATGGCGAGGGCTATGAGGCTATGACCGCTCTGATGCGTGGTGAGCCGCAATCGTTGTTCGATAACTCGCTCTTCTTCCGTTTTAGTTCGATTGAGTGGGTGGTGATCCTCTTTGTGATCGCTACGATGCTATTTAAGGTGGTGGCTATGGCTGCTACGAACTCGGCAGGCGGTGTGGGTGGTACGTTTGCACCGTCGCTGTTTGTCGGCTCGTTTATCGGCGCACTCACGGCTCTGGTTTTCAATATGTTCTTCCGTTGGGTTGGTATTGATATGCAGCTTTCTATCGTCTCCTTCACGTTGGTCGGAATGGCGGGTGTGATGGCAGGCGTGATGAATGCACCGCTAACCTCGATCTTCCTTATAGCCGAGCTGTCGAATGGCTACGAACTGTTTATCCCGCTGATGATCACAGCATCGATCTCGTTTGCATTGGATTACTATCTCAATCCCGACTCGATCTATACCAAGCAGTTGCGCGAACGAGGCGAGTTGCTGACACATAACAAGGACCAATCGGTGTTGGTCTTTCTGCAAATTGAGCGATTGATGGAGACCGACTTCCTGCGTATTGATGAGTCGTTTACGTTGGGCGATCTGGTTAAGATCATCTCGAAGGCGCACCGCAACATCTTCCCTGTTGTCGATGACGATGATGATCTGTTGGGCGTTGTTCAGCTCGACGACCTGCGTGCCGATATGTTCAACCGCGATAAGTATTCGACCCCGATTACCCACTATATGATCCAACCGCCCGACAAGATTCTGCCACAGGAGCAGATGCAGAGCGTGTTGGAGAAGTTCGAGGATAATAAGACGTGGATGTTGCCCGTAGTCGATAAACAGAATCACTATCTGGGCTTCATTTCGAAATCGCGTATTTTGGCGGCCTATCGCGAGCAGTTGGTCGAGATCAGCCAATAAACATTAAAGTCTGCTAACCCGCTATGAAACGTCTGTCGATCAACCTTTTGAGCCTACTTTGCGCCTTGATTTTAGGGGCGTGCGGTGGCGGTGAAGTGCGCTCGATGGCGGAGTTCTCATCGATGCTTTATGAGCCGCGCTATGCCACGGGTTTCGATATTCGCGGGGCGGAGGATGCGGCGAGTACGATTATCACTGTTCGCAATCCCTGGCAGGGTGCCGAGGGTGTCGAGCAGCAGTTGTTCATCGCCCGCAATGGCGAGAAGGCCCCCAAAGGCTTTGTCGGTCAGACGCTTAATGGCGCAGCACAGCGAGTAGTCTGTATGTCATCGACCTATGTGGCGATGATCGATGCGCTCGATTGTGTGGATAGGGTAGTGGGCGTTTCGGGCATAGGCTACATCTATAATCCTCATATTCAGGCGGCTGCTGAGGATGGTCGTGTGTGCGATGTCGGCCACGATTCAGATATAAATTTCGAACTTCTGCTGTCGTTGCAGCCCGATATTGTGCTGATCTATGGAGTTTCGGGTGAGAATGGTACGGCCAATGCCAAACTGAAAGAGTTGGGTATCCCATATTTCTATCTTGGAGATTATGTCGAAGAGTCGCCTTTGGGCAAGGCCGAGTGGCTGGTGGCAATGGCCGAGATTCTCGGCGAGAGCGAACGTGGCAAGGAGCATTTCCTCCAAATCGAGGAGCGTTACCTCTCGATTGTCAATCGGTTAAAGGACGAAGAGGAGTTGTCGCATCCGACGGTGATGTTCAATACGCCCTACCGCGATACGTGGTATATGCCCTCATCGCGAAGCTATGCCGTTCGATTGGTTGAGGATGCGGGCGGTCGATATATCTACGATGGAAATAATGGAACGACCTCTGCACCGATCGATTTGGAGCAGGCATACGTGCTTACGCGCGTGGCAGACTATTGGATCAATGTCGGACAGGTGGCCTCGATAGAGGCATTGAAACGCGATAATCCCCATTTTGCCGATGCAAAGGCTGTGCGTGAGGGTAGAGTATATTCTTCGGATCGTCGCACAACGGCAGCGGGAGGTAGCGATTTTTGGGAGTCGGCTGTGGTTAATCCCGATGTCGTGTTGGCCGATCTGGTGGCAATTCTTCATCCTGAACTAAATATTGTCGGCGAGGAGCTGACCTACTATAAACGACTCAAATAGACCTTAAATAGATGACTCGTAATCGATTGCTGTTCATATTTTTATCGCTCGCGTGTGTGGCGTTGCTCATAGCCGATTTGGCTTTGGGCTCGACCGATATTGCGTTGAAAGAGGTGTGGGCAGCATTGACAGGTGGCGAGGTTGATGAGGTTGTGCGAGCAATCATCCTGAAGATACGACTGACAAAGGCCGTTGTCGCGGTTGCGGCAGGTGCAGCGTTGTCGGCCAGCGGTCTGGCTATGCAGACTCTCTTTCGCAATCCGTTGGCAGGACCTTATGTGTTGGGCGTGTCGTCGGGCGCAAGTCTGGGTGTCGCCCTATTTCTGCTTGGTGCGCCTTTGTTGGGTGTCGCCGGCGGGTCGATGATGCAGAGTGTCGGTTTGGCCGGCGCGGCGTGGATCGGCTCGGCGCTGATTCTTGCGATGGTTCTCGCTGTGAGCCGCCGAATAAAGGATATAATGGTGATCCTGATTCTGGGTATGATGTTCTCGTCGGCAGTCGATTCGGTTGTGCAAATACTTCAATATTTGAGCAATGAATCGGCGTTAAAGGCCTTTGTGATCTGGACAATGGGCTCGCTGGGCGATGTTACGGGCGAGCAGTTGATAGTTCTGTTGCCGGTTGTTGTTATGGGTTTGGTACTCTCGGTGGCGGCGATTAAACCACTGAATCTGTTGCTCCTGGGTGAAAATTATGCTCGAACAATGGGCCTTAATGTACGTCGTTCGCGAATGATGATTCTTTCGGCGACGGTCCTTCTTGCGGGTACGATAACTGCTTTCTGTGGTCCGATTGGCTTTATCGGCTTGGCAGTGCCACACGTGGCACGAATGATCTTTGCATCGGCCGATCATCGAACGCTGATGCCTGCCTCGATGCTGCTCGGAGCAGTGGTGATGCTGGTTTGCGATCTGGTTTCCAAACAGTTGGGTTTCCCTATAAATACCATAACTGCACTGCTCGGAATTCCGATCGTGGTGCTTGTAGTTGTACGTAAAAAGAGTCTTTTTTGATGATTCGCCTTGAAAACATATCACTCGGTTATGGCACTCGCACACTACTCGGCGAGGTTTCGGTGCATTTTGCCAAGGGGCAGCTGACGGCTCTCGTGGGACGTAATGGTGCGGGTAAAAGTACGCTGCTGCGCGCATTGGCGGGGCTGGAGCCGTTGCAATCGGGTGCGATTACGATTGGTGGAAGTTCGATCGCTGATCTTGATGGCACAGAGGCGGCGCGACGAGTGGCATTTGTGGCGACGGACAAGGTGCGCATTGCCAATCTGCCGTGCGAGGATTTGGTGGCTTTGGGTCGCGCTCCATATACCAATTGGATTGGTCGTTTGCAGGCTGTCGATCGCGAGATTGTTGCCGATGCGTTGGCGAAGGTCGGAATGTCGGAGTTCGCACGCAAGACAATGGATCGAATGTCTGATGGTGAGTGCCAGCGAGTTATGATTGCGCGTGCATTGGCACAGCAGACTCCCGTGATCCTGTTGGATGAGCCGACGGCTTTCCTTGATATGCCCAACCGTTATGAGTTGTGTCGTCTGTTGCAACGCTTGGCGCACGATGAGCAGAAGACCATTATTTTCTCGACCCACGAGCTGGATATTGCAACGAAGATGTGCGACTCGATTGCTCTGATTGACACCCCAAAACTTCTGCATCTGCCTGCTGCCGAGATGGTTGCAAGTGGTGCAATCGAACGTCTGTTTGGAATTTAATACTTTCGTTATATATGTAAAAATGCCGCACTCCGAAGAGTGCGGCATCTGTTTTTATTGGTGCGCAAGGTTACGCCTCGGCTCCGAACTGCATCAAGAACGACTTGATGAATTGATCAATCTCGCCATCCATCACTGCCTCGACATTTGAGGTCTGGCAGCCCGTGCGGTGATCCTTAACTCGGCGATCATCAAATACATACGAGCGAATCTGCGAGCCCCACTCGATGCGTTTCTTGGTTGCCTCCAACGCCTGCTGCGTAGCCATTCGACGATCCAGCTCGCGCTGATAGAGTTTCGAACGGAGGATTCGCAGCGCATTTTCGCGGTTCTTGGGCTGGTCGCGCGTCTCGGTGTTCTCGATCAGAATCTCCTCCTCGACACCTGTCTCGGGGTCCTTGTAGAGGTAGCGCAGACGCACGCCCGACTCGACCTTATTGACGTTCTGACCGCCCGCGCCACTACTGCGGAAGGTGTCCCACGAGATGCGGCTCTTTTCGATCGTAATCTCGATCGAATCATCGACCGCTGGCGACACAAAGACCGACGCAAAGGTTGTCTGGCGTTTGTTGTTGGCATTGAAGGGCGAGAGGCGCACCATACGATGAACTCCATTTTCGCTCTTCAAGTAGCCATAGGCCATCGGACCGTCGAACTCCAACGTGCAAGACTTGACACCAACTTCGTCGCCCGCCTGATAGTCTTGGATGCGCACCTTGTAGCCGTGAGCCTCGCCCCAGCGGGTGTACATACGCAGCAACATCGATGCCCAATCCAGAGCCTCGGTACCACCCGCACCGGCGTTGATATCCATAATGGCTCCCATCTTATCCTCCTCACCTTGAAGCATATTGCGAAGTTCGAGTGCCTCGGTCTTTTCGATCGCGTCGGCATAGAGCGCATCGGCTTCGTCCTCGCTCATCACACCTTCGCGTAGGAAGTCGGGCACCAACTCCACATCGCCAACCATACTCGCCAGCGCATCGTAATCGGTGATCCAGCTCTTGATCGACGACACCTTGCGCAGTTGCTCCTGCGCACGATCGGGATCGTCCCAAAAGTTTGGCTCCTGGGTCTTCTCCTCCTCGTTGGCAAGGTCGATGCGGCGCTGCTCGATGTTCAGACATCGCGCCAACGTCGCCAAGCGCTCGGTGAGTGATTTGATCTGTTCGTCGCTAACCATCAGGGTTACTGCTCCTTATCGTTTTTGCGGTTATAATAATTATCAATACCTACGCCCAACGCCACACCAATACAAAGACCAATGGCGAGGTTGTCGAAAATGATGCCATAGCAGACACCAAGCGCCAAACCTATCGCAAGGCCTGATCCCTGCTTGCGTTTGCCTTCGTTCTCGCTCATTGCTTTGTGTAGCTGGGGTATTCAGTCCGTTACTCGATCTCCCAATCGTAGCCGTCTTTGCGGTCCTTGACGCGGATACCGATCTCGGTCAGGCGGTTACGAATCTGATCCGACAGAGCCCAATTCTTCTCGGCCTTGGCCTGCTGACGCATTTCGAGCAACATCTCAACCAGTGGCGAAACCATATCGTTGCCCGACGCACCTGCCGACTTCTCGTCGCGCAGACCCAGAATGTCGAATACGTAACGCTTTACGATTGCACGCAGGCTCTCCAAATCCTCGGCCGAGATAGTCTGCTGACCATCAGCCAATTGGTTGATCGTGCGTACCCAATCGAACAGCGCCGAGATTACCATCGGCGAGTTCAAATCGTCGGCCATAGCCTCTGCGCAACGACGCTCCAAATCGCTCGGATCGACGGTCGATGCAGCCGACGGCTTTACCTTCGAGAGGGTCTCGACAGCCTTCATCAGTCGATCCATACCCTTCTCGGCGGCCTTCAGAGCCTCGTTCGAGAAGTCGAGCGTCGAACGATACTGCGCCTGCAAGATGAAGAAACGGATCGTCATCGGCGAGTAGGCCTGTTCGAGCAGCTTGTGGTTGCCCGTGAAGAGCTCCTCCAACGTAATGAAGTTGCCGAGCGACTTACCCATCTTCTGACCGTTGATAGTGATCATATTGTTATGCACCCAATAGCGAGCCGAGTCGTGTCCGCACGCTGCGGTCGATTGCGCGATCTCGCACTCGTGGTGGGGGAACATCAGGTCCATGCCGCCACCGTGGATATCGAACTGCTCGCCCAAATACTTGGCGCTCATTGCCGAGCACTCCATATGCCAACCGGGGAAGCCATCGCTCCACGGCGAGGGCCAACGCATAATATGCTCGGGCGAAGCCTTCTTCCACAGCGCGAAATCGAACGAATTGCGCTTGTCGCTCTGACCGTCCAACTCACGAGTGTTGGCCTTGATGTCGTCGAGGTTGCGACCCGACAGCTTGCCGTAGTTGTACTGCGCGTTGTAGGCCTCTACGTCGAAATAGACCGAGCCATTGCTGATGTATGCCAGACCTTTGTCGAGGATCTTCTTCACATACTCGATCTGCTCGATGATATGACCCGAGGCGTGAGGCTCGATCGAGGGGGGCAGTACGCCCAGCTCGCGCATTGCGTCGTGATAGCGATCGGTGTAGTATTGAGCCACTTCCATCGGCTCGAGCTGCTCCAAACGAGCCTTCTTCGAGATCTTATCCTCGCCCTCGTCGGCATCGTGTTCGAGGTGGCCTACGTCGGTAATATTACGCACGTAGCGAACCTTGTAGCCCTCCGATTTGAGGTAACGGAAGAGCAGGTCGAAGGTGATTGCGGGGCGGGCGTGTCCCAAATGCGGATCGCCATATACGGTGGGGCCACAGACGTACAACCCTACAAATGGCGGGTTGTAGGGTGTGAACTCCTCTTTCTTGC
Source organism: Rikenellaceae bacterium (assembly GCA_017425655.1). GTDB lineage: Bacteria > Bacteroidota > Bacteroidia > Bacteroidales > Rikenellaceae > Alistipes. Next base: position 12,677 of record JAFPAT010000079.1, read on the forward strand.
GCGAAAGAGTGTTGTAAAGCATAAGTTTCGCTTTCATAACACTTTGATATTTTTGTAGTAATGTTGATTTTAACCCATAAAAGTACACATTTCAGCCGAAAAAACAAAATCCCGCACCGTGAAGCGCGAGATTTTGCTCTATTTTATACGGTTTAGCCGTTGATTTATTTGGCTTTCGGCGCTCCCAGATGCTTCTCAACCTCGGCCGTGAGCTCCTCGATTGTAGGGTCGAATGCCAAAATCTCTCCCTCGTCGTTGAACAAAATACGACGACCTGCGCCATTGATACAACCATATTGCGACCAGAGATTTGCGCGGTCGTCAAGCTCGACCAGCTGCGGCCACGTGTAACCATCTTTGCGGATCGCGGACTCCATCGCATCGGTCGATTCCGACTCGCGCGCTACGCCAATGACCATAAAACCGCGATTCTTATATTGATTGTACAGGGGAATCATCTCCATCGACGCGCGACGGCACGGACCGCACCACGAGGCCCACAGATCGAGTAGCACAAGTTTCTGTCCTGCAATCATCTCCGACAGGCGGTGCATCTGTCCATCGAGGTCGGGTGCCTCGAAATCGACATAGTGCGATCCCACCTGCAAGTTGAGTCCGTCGATTTGGCGGCGGCAGAATTGACTCATCGGATTCATCGGCATATTGATCGCGTAGATCTCTTCGAAAGCATCGATAAACTCCTGATCGGGAAGGCGATAGACCATCTGGCGCGCCAACATTGCAAGGCGTGCAACCGACGGCTCACCCTCGATAATCGATAGTAGTGTCGCTTTGCGCTCGGCATTGTAACGCTCTCGCTCGGCAAGAGCCTCGGGGGTGTATTCTTCCTCCTCGGACATCGCCTGCAGACGTTCGATAAGTGCTGTGCGCTCGGGTGTATTGCCTTCGATTGCCTCGATTTGGGCAATTAATGCGTCGTACTCTTTGGTGTTGTAACGTTTCTCCTTTTTGAGTTTTTCGCGGATCGCATTTGTCGCATCCTGCAAAGCTCGCAGTTGGAGCTTATATGACTGATATTCAGCTGCTGCGCCCGTTCCCTCGATTCGGTTTTTCATAAACTTGTCTTCGGGATAGAGATCAAATTTCACGGTGCAATTGTCGGCCATAAAATCGATCGGACGCCACGATCCGTTCGCCAACTCTTCGGCAAACACCAACTCGCAATATTGTGGTTCGTCGAGGTATAGGTCGCAGCTGAAAACACCCCCGCGAATATCGATTATGGTGTGAGGTCGCGACGACTGCGCCACCATTCCGTCGATTCCGACAAAGAGCCACAACTCGTCAGATTGTGGGCGGTTATGTACCTTGCCCTCGATATGGCAATGTACAGCCGTATCGGTATCCAGCTCGGCTACAGGCTGGTTACCTGCACATGCTGCAACGAGCAATGAGCAGAGAATCATCGTAATACGTTTCATGGTTGATTGACAATTTGTTACTGATTTCAAAATTACAAATTATAATTTGGATTTCAAAATTATTGCCATTACGTGCCAAATAAAAAAGTCGCACACCCGAAGGTGCGCGACTTTTTATCGTTAAAGGTTTGAGGGTTTGTTACTCGGCATCCTCCTCAACAACCTCCTCAACTTCGATGGGCTCCTCAACCAGCGAGTCGTTCTTAACCTCCAACAGCTCAACCTCGAAGTAGAGAGCTGCGTTGGGGCCGATCTCTGCGCTCATAGCGCGCTCACCGTAAGCCATGCTGGGGTGCAACCACATCTTGATCTTGCCACCCTTGCCGATGAGCATAACGCCCTCGCTCCAACCGGGGATAACCGAGTTGAGTGCGAACTCTGCGGGCTCGTTGCGATCGTACGACGAGTCGAACTGCTCGCCACGAATGTTCAGACCCTTGTAGTGAACGGTTACAACATCGGTGGGCTTGGTTGCGCGAACCTCTGCATCACCCTCATTAACGATCTGATAGAGCAGACCGCTCTCGGTCTTGGTCCACTTCTTGTCCTTCTCGATCTTTGCCAAGAAATCCTCCGACTCCTTCAAGAATACCTTGGGAGCCTCTACCATAAACCAATTCTGCATCAAACCGATGGTCAGACGCTCTGCATCCTGACCCTGACCGAATACGCTCTGGTCTGCAGCAACATCCTTGAATGCCTGCTTAATCCACTTGGTCTGTGCGGGAACGCGAGCCGACATCATGCCGTTGCCCTGCGATACGCCCATAGCGTACGAAATCTGGTCGCGGTGCGACTCCGAGTTGAACTCTACGCTGTCGCGGGGCGACATAAAGTAGCTCTGCAACATCTGGTCAGCCTCCTCTGCGCTCATCGAGTTCTTGCCACGAGCAACATCCTCGATACCCTTACCGAGTTCGTCGAAATTCAAATCGACGCCACCCAGGTTGTACTTAACCATATATGCGATGTTCGAACCCAGCGCATACGACAGCGAGTCCAACTCGCTATCTCCGCCAACGATGATCGACGAATCCTTCGACGAGCACGATGCCATCAGCATTGCAGCTGCGGTGGCGATAATAACCAAAAATTTTTTCATATTGTCTTTGTGATTAATAAGTTTCGTAGTGTTTTTACGGGGACAAATGTAATGCTTTTTTGCGAAAATGAGTTGCTTTTAAGTAATAACTTAAAATTTTTCTACACTTTTATCGCTTCTCGCTACTTACTTCTCCTCTTTTGCGGGGATAACCTCCACAACTTCAACCTCGAAGCAGAGTGCCTCGTTTGCGCCGACCTTGCGGTTGCCGGTCGAGCCGTAGCCCAACGTCGCAGGCATCCAGAGCTTGATTTTGCCGCCCTGACCTACCAACTGCACGCCCTCGCTCAAACCCTTAACAATCTGATCCAGAGCGAACGTCTCGGCATTGTTATCATCGTATGTGGTCTCGAATTCGTGTCCATCCTTGGTTGTTGCGCGGTAGAGGATGCGCACCTTGTCGGCGGGCTTCGATGCACGAATGGTATCGCCCTGCTCCTCAATCAGATAGAGCAGGCCGCTGTCGCTTCGCTTTACTGCCGAATTTTCGCGCTCCACGCGGGTCAGGAACGCTTCCGATTCGGCTTTGGTGCGACGGGGCTTTACGATGTTGTAGTATTGGCGATAGAATGCGCCGGCCTCATCCATATCCATCTGCAACGTACCGTTGTAGGTGTCGCGGATTGCGGCGCAGAGCATCTCGACATTGAGCGTCGAATCGGTGTTGTATTTGAGGTTGTAGCCCACGTTCATACCGATTACATAGGCCAACGAATCAGCCTCA